>DATEAV010000001.1:0-2873 GCA_035288185.1 Anaerolineales bacterium
GGCATGGATGGTGAGGCGCTCGAGCTGGGCATCGGCGAGGGCGAGCTCCGCCCGCGCCTGCTCCAGGACGCCGGCGGCTTGATCCCTCGCCGCCTGTGCCTGGGAGAGGCCCGCGCGCGCCGCCTGAACCTGGAGCGATTCGTCGCCGGTGCGCAGGGAGGCCAAGCGCTCGCGGGCCGTATCCAGGCGTGACTGGGCGACCGCCACAGCGGCGCGGGCCGTCATCACTTCGTCGGCGGCCTCGTCGTCCAGAGCCGCAGTGTAGGCCTCGCTGGCCGATCCCAGCTCCGCATCGGCCGCGTCGCGCAGCGCCTGGGCCTCTTCCAGGACGGCCTCGTTCTCGTTGGCCATCTGCGCCTGCTCGAGCACCGATTGAGCCACTTCGAAGGCGGCCTGGGCCTGCGCCACTCGCTCCTCCTCGTCCACCAGGCCGAAGCTTTGCAGGAGGCCCGAGAGCTCGGTCTCGGCTCCGGCGAGTGCGGTCTCCGCCAGGCGTTCTTCTTGCTCGGCGGCATCGATCACTTCGGAGGCGTCGAAGTACCACACGGGCAGGCCAAACTCGAAGGGGGCTAGCTCGCGCCATGCGAGCTGGCGGGCGGGCGCGGCCTGAAGGCGCGCGGCCTGAAGGGCAAGCTCGACCTGGAGCTCCGCACCTTCCACGCCGGCTTCGGCCGTCCGGGTGGCAAGTCGGGCCGACTCGACGGCCGCCGTGGCGCGGTCGCGCTGCGCTGCGAGCAGAGTATCGTCAAGGCGGAAGAGCGGCTGGCCCGCTTCCACGGGATCGCTCTCCTCGACGAAGACCTGCGCCACCCGTCCCGAGAGCTCGGAGGCGACGGCCACTTCCACAGCGTCGACGGTGCCGGAGGCGGCCAACGGCCCGTCCTCGGGGCCGGCGAGGCTTCCCAGGTAGATCACGCCGGCCACAATCAAGACGACCAGGAAGAGAAGCGGGATCATCCGGCGAGCCGGGGAGTGGGACATTTCTGCCTCCAATCGCTCAGTCCAGCCGCTTGCGGAAGCGGAGCGCGGCGGCGCCCATCAGGATCACACCGAAGACCGCCAGGGCGACGATCTCGGGGATCAGCGTCTGGGCGCCGACGCCTTTGAGCAAGACCGAGCGGATGATCACGAGATAGTAGCGGAGCGGGACGAGATGAGAGATCCACTGGAGCACCGGGGGCATCGCCGCCAGCGGGAAGAAGAAGCCAGAGAGGAAGACGGTCGGCAGCAGCGTGAACCACGTGAGCATCATGGCCTCCTGCTGGGTGCGGGCGACCGTCGAGAGAAAGAGGCCGATTCCGAGCGAGCTCACGAGGAAGAGCGAAGAGAGAGCCAGCAGCAACCCCAGGCTTCCACGGATGGGGACTCCAAACCAGAGCGTACCCACGACCAGGATCTCCAGCGTATCGATGAACGCCAGGAAGACGTAGGGAATAATCTTGCCCAGGATGAGCTCCCAGGAGCGGATGGGGGTGACGATGAGCTGCTCGATCGTGCCGCGTTCGCGCTCGCGAACGATGGCCGTGGCCGTGAGCATCGAAGTGAGAAGTTGAAGGATCATCCCGATCAGGGCGGGGACCATGAAGAAGGCGCTGACGAGATCCGGGTTGTACCAGACCCGAGCGCGCACTTCAACGGGGAAGCGGACAGCCGAAGCCGCGCCCAGGCGGCTGATCCGATCGACCAGGAGCCGGGTGGCGTGCGACTGACCGATCAGCTCCGCCGCTGCCAGGCTGGTGGAGGCGACGGTGGGATCGGATCCGTCGAGGACAAAGGCCACGGAGGCCGTCTCGCCGAGGAGGATCTGCTGGGCGTAGTCGGGCGGGATGACCAGGCCGGCGCGGGCCTGCCCGTTCTCGATGAGCCGGCGCATCTCCTCCTCGGAGTCGACGTCGAAGGCGAGGCGGAAGTAGTCCGCGGCCCGATAGGCGTCGAGGAGCCTGCGGGAGGCGGGGCTGCGGTCTTGATCGAAGACGGCCAGGGGGACATTGCGCACGTCGGTGGTGGCGGTATACCCGAGGAGGAAGATCTGCACGACGGGGACGGCGAAGGTGATGTAGAGGGTGCGCGGGTCGCGCACGATCTGGATGAATTCCTTGCGGATCAGTGAGAGGAGACGCTGGTTGATCATCGTGGGTTTTACCTGGCCGGGCGAAGGCTGCCCGTGCCGCTTCCCGCCGGCGGGCTCAGCCGGGCCTCAGACGGCGCTGCCAGCACCCCATGCAGGAAGATATCACCCAGATTGTGCAGATCGGATGGTCGAGGGGCGAAGCCGCGGACCTTGGGAAGGAAGGTGACGGTGATCGCGTAGGACATGAGGAGGCCGAGGAATGCCCGGGCGACGATGATTGGATCCAGCCGGCGCAGGCCGTCCCGGGCCGAGCCGAGGCGGCCCATGAAGTCGAGGACAAGGGGGAGGAACTCTTCGGCGAGATGCCGGGCGTGACGTCCCTGGAACTCGAGCAATTCGATGAACAGCAGCCGCATGTTGTCGTACTGATCGGCCATCGCCGCGTTCATGCGGGCCAGGGCGTCTTGGACGAGAGCCTCGACGGTCTCGCCCTCGGCGGCCGACAGGGCGCCAACGAGAACCCGCTGGGGCATGCGGTCGGCCAGCAACGCGAGGAAGATCGCCTCCTTACCGCGGAAGTGATTGTAGATGGCGGCCGGTGTGAGGCGAGCGTGTCCGGCGATCTGGCGCATCGAGGTGCCGTGGTAGCCCTGGTGCAGGAAGAGGCGGTAGGCCGCTTCGAGGATGGCGGCCGGGGTATCACGGGTTCTTCGCCGAGCCGCCCGCCTGGGTCCCCTGGGTCGTCTTGCCTTCTGGCCTCCTCTTCCGAACGAACGTCCGTTCATATTGGCCAGTCTAGCAC
>DATEAV010000002.1:0-5160 GCA_035288185.1 Anaerolineales bacterium
GTCCGGCCGTGCTGGATTCCACCGTCTTCCTGCGATGCCCGCTCCGCGGCGGCCCGCCGCCCGCAAGCTGGAGCAAGCGGTTCCACTCCGTGGCCGGGAGCTACGAAGAACATCTGGCAGTGTTGGAAGGCTGCCTGGCAACGGCCCGCCGGCTCGGCGCGCCACTTGTCCGCATCTTCGGCTTCTGGCATGATGCGCCGACGACGGATGACGTAATCCTCGAGATTGCGGATCGCCTCCGATCCGCTGTCGCCCTGGCCGCCACCAACGGGGTGGTGCTGGCCCTCGAAACCTGCCCCCACACCTGCCTGGCCCAGACCCGCCCCACTCTCGCGGTGATCCGATCCGTCGACTCGCCATGGCTTCGGCTCCTATGGGATCCCTCCAATGCGTTCCGCAGCGGCGACACACAGGTGGTCGACCTCGTCGCCGAGGCCGTCCCTTATCTCGCTCACGTCCACGTCAAGGGCATCCTCGTCGGGGAGACCCTGCCAGATGGGCACCAGTACGTCCCGCTCGAGCGAGGTCAGGTTGACTACAGAATTCTTCTTGGGAGGCTTGCCGCCGCGGGCTACTCCGGGCTTCTCTCCTTGGAGCCTCACTACGCTCTTCCCCGCTCCGGCGTCGAGGGAGCGGCGCGCGAGTCCTTCCAGAGCTTCGGGAGAGCCTTGGCCGACATCGGCCCCGCCGGCGACGGGGCTCGGGGAGCCGACGGAATGGGCACCGGGCAACAGCAAGGAGCGGCGGGCCTCGAGCATGCCCATGAGCCACCGGGGGAAGGGATGAGCCAGGTGCAGCAATGAGCGGGCCGAAGCTGGAGGTGAGCGCCTCGGTCATGTGCATGGATTTCGACCGGCTTGACGAGCAGCTCGACAGCCTTCACGCCGCCGGAGTTACTCGGCTTCACCTCGACTTCGGCGACGGCCACTTCGTGCCCAACTTCATCCTGGGGGCCGAGGTCTTTCAACTGTTGAAGCACCGGCCCGACTTCCGTCTCGAGACGCATCTGATGATCGAGGATCCGTGCTCCTTCCTGCACCTCTTCACCCGGGGATCCGACATCATCCTCTTTCATCCGGAAGCGGCGCCAGACCCGGAGCGGTGCCTGCGGGAGATCCGGCAGGCCGGCGCGGGGGCCGGCGTCGCCATCGCTCCCAAGACTCCGGCCGAGGCGCTCTGGCCCATCCTGGACGAGGTGGACGAGGTGCTGGTCATGACGGTGACGCCGGGCTTCGCCGGCAGCCCTTTTGTCCCCGAGATGATTGCCAAGGTGAAAGAGATCAAAGCGGCGCTCGCCTCCCGCAATCCAAGCGCCGACCTCGCCGTCGACGGGGCAATCAACGAGAAGACGATCCCGGCCCTGGCGGCCGCAGGCGCCAATGTGTTCGTCGGCGGCTCCTCCGGACTGTTTACCGGCGGCGACCTGGCGCGCCAGGCGCGAGAGATGGTGTCTTGGGTTCATAGGGCGCAAGGCCCGTAAGGGCAATGGCCCCCACCCCTGACCCCTCCCCCGGCAGCAACTTGAATCGGCAAGTCGACAAGGACCTGCCGGGGGAGGGGAGGTTGCCTAAGGAGGCAAGGGGCGGCTCTGCCGCCCCTTGCCTCCTTAGACCTTCATCCCCCTCTCCGCTTTCGTACAATGCGTGGGGCAATCATATCCAAGCGGAGAGGGGGTAGGGGGGTGAGGCGCAAGGCTACAAGACATGAACGGCACTGCATCAGTCCAGTTAGGTGCGAGGGATGATGGCGCATGTCCTCGTCTGATTCATTCACAGCTTCTCAGGATGATGTTAACGGCGGAGGCATTCGCCGCGCAGGTCCTTGTTGTCGACTATCCGGAAACGAGGGGAAGTCATAGACGCCCTGCTCCCGAGCCGGGAGTCCTCTTGGAGTGAAGACTGTGGAGAATCCCATCGAACGCTACCTCGACGTGTGCATCAGCCAACTGGGCTCCGTCCGTGACCGGTCGGCCGAGGCGATCGATGCCGCGGCCCGCGCCGTGGCCGAGGCCATCGAGAACGATAAGGGCTACTACCTATTTGGGAGCGGGCACTCTGGCCTCACGGCGCGAGAAGCCTTTTGGCGCGCCGGCGGGCTTGCCCCGGCAATCCCGATCGACGATCCCCTCGAGGGCGACGCCGAACGCCTTCCGGGCTATGCGGTCAAGCTGCTGGCACACTACGATTTGCAGCCGGGCGGCGTCATGCTGATCATTTCCAACTCCGGCATCAACCCTCTGCCGATCGAGGTGGCTTTGGAGAGCAAGGCCCGGGGCCTCGCCGTGATTGCCGTCACCTGCCTGAGCCACGCCCGAGGCGCCACCTCCCGCCACCCAGGCGGCCGGAAGCTCCACGAGCTGGCCGACATCATCATCGACACCCAAGGGATTCCGGGCGACGCCGTGCTCGAGATTCCTTCGGTGCCGGGCCGCGTCGGCCCGACCTCGACCGTCCTAGGCGCGGCGATCATCAACGCCGTCACCGTGGCCGCCGCCGGGCATCTGGCAGATCGCGGCCTCACCCCGCCTGTGTTGGTCAGCTCCAACTTGCCCGAGGGAGATTCCCACAACGCCCGCCTGGTCGCCCGCTATCGGGCCCGGCTGGCTCGCTCTCTCGTCCCCACAGCGGACGCGAAGCCGGCGAAGACCTAGCCCTCCGTCCGGGGGACCGTCGGCCGGCGGCTCGCTCCGGGAGGTCGGGGATTTTCCGGAGGAGCCCTGGTCGGGGCCGTGCCGGTTCGAGTCGAAAAGGTGCAGGAGAACGTTGCTATGCCGGAGATGACGCCACGCGAACGCGTGCTGACCGCCCTGGCCCACAAGGAGCCGGACAGGCTCCCGGTGGACTTCATGGGCACGGCCTCCTGTATGGTCGATGCGGCCTACTATGCGCTGCGAGATCGGATGGGCCTTCAAGGGGACGGCCGGATCTTCCGCCGAGGGGAGAACACGCGGTTCTATGATGACCGAATCCTGGAAGCGCTGGGGTTGGACTTACGCAGGGTGTGGCTGCGGGAGCCGGCCGGCTGGGAGCCGCGCCTGGCCGAAGCCGGGACGATCGAGGATGCGTGGGGACTGCGCCGCCGGCGAATCGGCGATCTGCTCAGCTACGTCAACGCGCCTTTGGAAGGTGCGACGGTGAGTGACCTAGCCCGCTACCCTTGGCCTGATCCACGGGCCCCGGGCCGCGTCGAAGGGCTAGCGGAGGAGGCGAAAAGGCTGCACGAAGATGGGCGCTACGCCCTTGTCGCCCGCGGACCCACCCTGGGGATATTCGACCTGGCCCAACGGCTGCGCGGCATGCAGCAGTTTCTGATGGACCTGCTCACCGACAAGCCCTTTGCGTTGGCCTTGATCCACAAGCTCAAGGAAGTGCAGATGGGATTCTACGACGCCCTCCTGACGGCGGTTGGGCCGTATGTGGACATCGTGGAAACCGGGGATGACTACGGCGCGCAGAGCGGCCCGCTGATCTCACCGGGGACCTTCCGCGAGATGATCGCGCCGGCGCGCGGCGAGCTCAACCAGTGGATCAAGAACAAGGCTCCGGGCGCCAAGATCTTTCTGCACTCGGATGGAGCGGTCTTCAAGCTCATTCCCGCATTCATCGAGATCGGCGTCGACATCCTCAACCCGGTGGAGCCGGATGTCCCCGGTAACACGCCGGAGGCCCTGAAGGGGACCTTCGGCTCCGAGCTTGTCTTCCACGGCCACCTCGACAACAAGGGCGCGCTGAGAGGCTCCCTGGAGGATATCCGCGCCGAGGTGCGGCGGGTGACCGACGGCATGGGGCCGGGGGGTGGCTTCATCATGGCACCCACCAATCACATTCAGGTGGACGTCCCTGCGGACAACATCCTCGAGCTCTACCGCTATGCTCACGAATACGGCCGGTATGGAGTGGACCGCCAGACTTGAGGCTGCCATGATCCAGGAGCAGCCGCCCGGGCCTACAAGCATGGGAAGGATCCCCAGGGATCGGCTAAAGCCTCGACTCCACGCGCGCCCTCGGGAGCCGATGCTTTAGCCGGTACGCCTCGGAGGCTTCGCACAACCCGTGCCCCAAGCGAACTCCCATCGCTTCGGCGTCGGGGCCTTACGCACCATGAGGCCTCCCAGTCGGGCGAGGTGCACCCAGATTGGTGCACACCCTCTGCGCTCACGGGAGCGCGGCGTGCTCGCGACGATCGAGAGGTTCTGGGTCTTCGCGAACGCAGGAAGAGGGTCTAAGCGGGCGTAGGTACGTTGGGTCGCTTCTTTCCCCTCGTGCCGTCCGCTTCGATGGTCCCTAGCCCTCCATCACTTTCTTGAGCCTCGCCAAATCCCCCTGAATTTGATTCTCGAACTGCTTCTTCACCGCGCCCTCGGCGAGCTTGAACAGGCCGCCCGGTTCCCCTTCGCCGATCGTGGTCATTTTGGCGCCGCCTTCCGCCACTTCGTAGGTCTGGGTGATTTGAAAGTGGATTGGCCCCGACACCGTCTTCAGGGTGATGCTCTTGTTGGGCTGGTAGGCGATGACTTCCAGCTTCGAATCCAGATCTCGGCCCAGGAACTTGCGCACGTCCGTAATCTGGGTCCCCACTCCGATCGGGCCCTGGGACGTAATACGCGACTCCACCAGCCCCTCCTGCCATTTCGTGCTGTTGGCGGGATTGTTGGAGAATGCGAAGACCTCTTCCACCGGCCGGCTAATCAGCACACTGGCTTCCACCTTGATCATCTCTCTCCTCCTTTTGGCGGCGACAAACTTCTCGCCATTATAGCCGTTTTCGGAGTACTTCTCTCCGAGTCGGCGGCGGGGATCGATCACGGAAGGCTGACCCTGCCAAGGAACGAGGAGAGGCGAGGAGCCAGGTGCTGGGCACAGGCCCACAGGCTGGCCGCGGCGGTGGTCCAGCTGCGGGCTTTCAGTGAAGGGGCGAGGCAAGAGGCGAGATGCCCCGTGGGTCCGACGGCCAACCCCGCAAGCGCATGGTGTACACGGCGCCGAGGCGGCTTGGAGGGGCTCTCAACTTGACACCCCTTCCCCTTTACGGTATCCTCGCCACGCTTCGATGCGGGTGTAGTTCAGTGGTAGAACGTCTCCTTGCCAAGGAGAAGGTCGTGGGTTCGAATCCCATCGCCCGCTCTGACCGAGATCGCCTATCGTCCTGCAGGGCTCGGGC
>DATEAV010000003.1:0-2463 GCA_035288185.1 Anaerolineales bacterium
ATGACCGGCCTGGGGATCGGCCTCGACCTCAGCCACATGGCTGAGGCGGCCGCCCTGGAGGCGCTCGACCGCTTTCCCGGCCCCGTCTTCGCCTCACACAGCAACCCGCGGGCACTCGTCCCAGGGCCTCTCTACCCCGAGCGCCATTTGAGCGATGTGGTGATCCGCCGCATTGTGGAGCGCGAGGGCGTGATCGGGATCGTGCCCTACAACCGCTTTCTGCGCGGGGATTGGGTCGTGGCCGACGGCCGCCGCGAGTTCAACCTGGCCGTCCTGGCAGCGCATTTCGACTATATCTGCCAGATCGCCGGCGACGCCGCCCACGTGGGCATCGGCAGCGACTTCGACGGCGGCTTCGGCCTGGGGGCCCTTCCCCTTGGACTTGACAGCGTGGCCGACCTGAGGTTAATTGGAGATGCGCTCGCCGCCCGGGGTTACAGCCGGGCGGAGGTCGAAGCCGTCCTGGGGGGTAACTGGCTGGGGATGCTTCGCAAGGCGCTCCCGGAGACTTGATCCTTGCCCTCGAAGCCTCTCACGCCACGCCAGGTGCGTTGGGCCCGCCGCTGGATGACCGTCGTCCTGCTTGGCTTCTTCATCTTCGCCATCGGCGTCGACCCCGATCTGATTGGCATGAACCGGAGCCAGATCATAGGCTTTGTCCAGATGGGCGTCTGGATGACGGGCCTGACGATCTTGCTCCTCGGCGCCACGGCCACGGTGCGGGTGGTGCGCAATGGGAGGCCGCACAGCCTGCGGGCCGATGTGGGCGTGCGGCTGATCGCCACCGGTTATGTGGTCGCCGCCACAGCCTCCTACGCCGACTTCCTGAGCATCGGCTCCCACCAGATGCCGCAGGTCTACTTCGGCGAGGTCCAGGTGATGGGGCTGGCGCTGGGGGTGATCACCAGCCTGATGGGCGTCGTCCTCTATTGGCCGGCCAAGCCGCGCAAAGAACAAAGCTCCGCGCCGCCGGTCACCCTGACGACGCCTGAACAGGCTTAGTCTAGGTTCCCCTGAGCTCTAGGTTCGGCAGCCAGGATTGGCCTTGACCCAATGCACCTGCACACGATTGAGGAGGCTTCCCGCATAGCTGGCCGGCCTTACCTCATCCACATTCTCGAAGATGAGACGACTTCGGGTCACCCCATCTATGTCGCCTCGATTGCTGAGATGGAGGGTTGCATGGCGCAGGGAGACAGCATGCAGGAGGCCCTCCACAATCTACGGGAGGCAGCCATTGACTATATTGCCAGTCTCCTGGAGGACGGCGTCCCTGTTCCTGCTCCATCGATCCCTGTTACAGCTAGCTCGAGCTCAACCTCGTCAGCAGCATTCCCCGATGTTCTTTCAGGGAGCCAACGCCAATTGCCCATGGCCCAGCCCTCGCCCCTATATGAGTTCCAGTTCTCACTAGGCTAGACTGCCTGGCGTCTGAAATCTCGCCGAAGCTGCCCCGGCTGGCTGGCAGAAAGTTGCAGCGCGCGGTGCCCGCGAAGGTGCGCGAAAAGGAGTGCGGCGTTGCTTGAGCCGCCGGGCAGCTTAGCTCGAGGCCGCTCGCGGGAAGCTTTATGCCTTCCCGGGGGCCATCTTCTCGCTCGAGTGCCCTGGAAAGACCTTCCCCCCCGGCTTGACAAAGGTGTAGGCGTAGTTGACGGCCACGGTCACCTGCCCATACCCGATCACGATCAGGTTGAGGGGGTCGAGATCCTCCTGCAGTGCGATATCGCCCGCGGCGAAAACACCCGGGAGCTTCGTTTGCATGCGTGAGGTCACCTTGAGATAGCGGCGCCCGATCGTCTCCAGGCCCCACTCGCGGATCGGGCCGAGATCAGCCTTGAAGCCGAGCGCCAGGATGGCGGAGTCGATCTCGAGCGTTGTCTCCGCCTGGCTGCGGTTTTCGAAAATGACAGCCCGCTCAAGCCGGCTGTCGCCCTCGAGCCGGCGCAGCTCGTGGAACACGCGCACTTCCACCGTCGAGGCGTTCAGGGCGTTTACGGAGGTGTCGTGGGCGCGGAAGCCCTCCCGGCGGTGGACCAGCGTCACGTGCTTGGCGATGGGCTCGAGGGCCAGGGCCCAGTCGACGGCGCTGTCGCCGCCGCCCACGATGAGAACGCGTTTCCCCGAATAGTCGTCCAGGTCATCCACCAGATACTCCACGCCACGGCCCTCGAAGCGGCGGACGCTCTCGTTGTCGAGCCGGGACGGCTCGAAGGCGCCAATGCCGGCGGTGATCACCAGAGTGCGCGTCCAATGTCTGGCTTTGGTTGTCTCGATCTCCCAGCACTGCTCGTCGGCCGCACCCTGCGGCAGGGGGACGCGGCGAAGCGCGACCGCCCGCTCGCCGAGGGCCATGGCCGGCTTCCACCGCCCGGCCTGCTTCACCAGGTTGCGCACCAGATCCTTGGAGAGGATCTCGGGGAAGCCGGGCGTGTCGTAGATCATCTTCTCCGGGTAGAGGGCGAT
>DATEAV010000004.1:0-7465 GCA_035288185.1 Anaerolineales bacterium
GTCGCGGAGGTCCTTGCGACAGACGCGCGTAAAGCGGCCGCAGGGGCGACCGAGGCTTCGTCGCGCCTGCGGGTCTCTTGGAGATTGCAGCCGCCCTGAGCGGAGGCCGCACTTCGCCTGCACCAGCGTGGAACAATCCTGCGGCCGGAGTCGAAGGGCGAAGGGCGGGCTCGAGCTTGCTTCCACCCCCTTCGACTGCGCTCGTCGCTCAGCTCCTCGCTCCGCTCAGGGGGCGATGTTGGCAGAGGGAGCAGCGGCGGCGGTTTCAAGGTACAGACCGGAAGTACCTCGAACGGATGCCCTCCAACTCCTCCCCGCCCCAGCGGTCCATGGCGGCGAAGAAATCCGCGCCCGTCGCCAAGCGAAAGGCAGCGTGCGCCAGGTAGTCACGCAGGAATGCGAAGAATGCCTCGTCGCCCATCGCACCCCGCACTTCATGCAGGAAAAGCGCTCCGCGGAGGTAGACGGCGTCGACATAGGGCCGGAAGGCGGCCTGTTCGTATATGCGGCTATCGACCCAGCCCTGGGGCTCGAAACGTGCGACGCGAAAGTCCCACCACCAATCCGTGAGCTCCGGACGGGCCCGCTCGTAGAAGAGCAGCTCGCTGTAGGTGGCCAAGGCCTCATCCAGCCACGGCTCCGCCGCGGGATCGTTGCCTGCCAGGCCATACCACCATTGATGTGCCACCTCGTGAGCGGTGAGGGTTGTCAGGTAGTTCGCTGGCGAGGTCCGATCGTCCTGGAAGTATTCGCTTCCGATGAACACGAGCCCGTCGTATTCCATGCCGTCATAGAAATCGGCCTCTACGACCGCCAGCGATGAGTGCGGATAGGCCGCGAAGAGGCCGGAGAAGGCGTCGACCGCGGCGGCCGCCGCGCTCAGAGCGCTTGGCCCTGCCGGCGCGTCGTGTTGAAACACATACGCGGTGACCAACGTGTCGCCGGCCGTTGCGCGCAGGCGCTCGTACTCCGTGCTTGCCGACCAGGCGAAGCTGCGGGCATCGCACAACAGAAATTCCGCGCCGTCCGTGCCCGCCTCGGGCGCCGAAGCCGCAATCGTCAGCCCCTGCGGCGGATCGACCAACTCGATGTGCACCGAGAAATCAGCGCTCTCCTCGACGAGGTACTCACCGACCTGCCCCGGCTCGTGCACGATCCACCGCTCCTCCGGGCTGTAGGGGGCCACGAACGGGTACCAATCTCCCAGGTTTGTCTGGAGCGGCGTGTATCCAAGCGGCCCTCGGCGAGGGGGGATCTCGAGACCGTACGAGAGGGTCAGCTCGATTCCCTCGCCAGGTGGGACGGGCTCGAGGAGCGGAAGATCCAATCGCCCCCCCTGAAGATCGGATCCATCCAACGGCCGCCCATCGGCCAGCCGGACCTCTCCAAGCGAAAAGACTCCCTCCCTTCGGTTCGCATCGACGACGAGGACGAGGCTTTCCAGGGCCTCGGGAGCCGCGTTGAAGTAGAAGATCCTCTCGTTCACCTGCAGCCGGTGCGTGTCGAAGTCGAACGTGACGTTGAGGCTGTAGTGCGTTTGGGGGCGCGGCCCGCAGCCCTCCACGACCGGAAGGGTTTCCGCCGTCGGGATCAGGGGCGTCGGAGCTGTGGGAACAGGCTCGGCCGAGCTGGCGCTGGACGTCGCCGACGGGCTTGGTGGTTGGGGGATCTCCGTCGGCCCTCCATCGGCAGCCGGCGGCAGGCGGAGGCCGCAAGCCGCGATGGTGAGCGCCAGAGTGAGGCCTACAAGCGAGCCTTTCATCGGCGATCGGTCCTGCTCTTGAGCATCCGTTGCGCGCGGGTCGGTCCCAGAAACTTGCCTGCTCTGGGGCAGCTTCCCCACGCGTCAGTCTACGTCCGAACTGAGGGCCACACAAGCAGCGGCTGTGCGCCGTCGGTCCCGGCCTCGATTGCTCGGCTTGCGGGAGGGGCCTATAATCCTTAGGCGGCGGTCCCGGTTGGCCGCCTTGAGCTTTCTGGGAGGCGCGCCTTGCGTCTACCGATGGCTGCGGCCCTCGCGCTCCTTGGCCTCACGCAGGTTTCCCCCGCCCGTCTCGTCGTCCTAACCATGCAGGATGGGGCCCTGGCGACGCGGCCGATGCCGGGGCTCGGGCATCGGCCGCCTCAGCCCATGGCCGCCGACCTGGACGGAGACGGCCAGGCCGAGGTGCTCGAGGTCGAGAGTGGCCGTGCCTCCTTGCGCCGAGAGACGGTGACGGTCTGGTCCAGCCCGGCGGAGTGGGAGGTGAGGGAAGCGAGGCTCACGGATCTCGATCAGGACGAAGCGGTGGAGATCGCCCTCCTGATCTGGCGCGACTTCGAGCCCTGGCCGATCGATGCCTACATCCCGAGCCCCGGCCGCATTGCCGCGTTCCACGACTCGGCGGGACGCTCCTGCCACCTCATCTTGATCGGATGGCAGCGAGGGCGATTTGCAGAGCTCTGGGCCGGCTCGGCGCTTGCCAGGCCGCTGGCGGCGTTCGAAGCGGTGGATGTGGATGCCGATGGCTCCCAGGAGCTCGCCGCCCTCGAGGGCCGGTACGACGATCCGGACGGGCGGGCGAGGACGGTCACCGTCTGGGCGTGGAACGGCTTCGGCTTCACGCTCCGGGCCCGCTCCTCCGCCGGCCGTTTCACCGACCTGACCGTCCTCGAGCAACCGGACGGCCTCGATCTCCTCCTCGCTCAAGATTCCTCTTGGAGGCAACCATGAAAACGCCAAATCGAGTTGGCCGCGTACTGACTTTGCTCGCGCTCGCCGGGCTCGCCTGCAGCCTCATGCCGGGGCTCGCCACCTCCACCGCCCCGTCTACGGCCCTGCCTTTGGCCACTCTCACCCCCCGGGCCCCCGGGGAGATCGGCGACGTCTACCCGCCCGTGTTCGCCAGCTACAACTTGCAGCCTGCCCGGCTGCCGGATTCCTTCACGGGCTACGACCTTCCGCTCGATCTCTCCGCCGTTCCCAATCTCGACGGGTTTGAGCTCTCGGAAGAACAGCTCGCCCTGCTCGCGCAGAACGGCTTTGTGGTCGACCTTCCCGGCCCGGAGGTCTACCACGAGTTCTATCAGATCTACGAGGACTTCCGTTACTCGAGCGAGCCGATGTTTGTGACAACGGACAGCGTCCTCCACGTCTACCACCTGCTCTTTGACAAGATCCTACGGGATCTCGAAGTGGAGTACTTCATCCCGACGCTGGAGAGCCTCACCGCGGCGATGCTCGGGGCCAGCCTGGAGCAATACCAGTCTTTGCTCGGCTCGCCGCTCGAGGAGCCGGCGCGGCGGAACGTGGCCTACTTCGCCGTGGCGGCGCGGTTATTGGGCAGTAGCGACCCCGCTCCGTCGGAGGTGGCGGAGATGGTCGATGAAGAATTTGCACTCATCGCCGCCGCCGGCGGCCCGGCCGAGTCGCCGATCTGGTTCCGCGACGACCTGCCGCCAGACATGGTCTTGCGCGAGGACTACTCGCAGTACATCCCCCGTGGCCACTACACGCGCAGTGAGGCCCTCGAGCGATACTTCCGGACGATGATGTGGTATGGACGGCTGACGTTCCGCCTGAACGATCCTTTCGAGACGCAGAGGGCGCTCCTCGTGGCACGCGCCCTGCGGACGGCGCTAGCAACCGACGGGATCCCCATGTCGGCCGAGGAGCTCTGGCAGCGGATCTACGAGCCCACGACGTTTCTCGTCGGCCGGGCCGACGACCTCTCCTACTTCGAGTACGGCGCCCTCGCCGACGAAGTGTTTGGGGTGGACGCCCCGATCGAGGCCTATGGCGACCCAGATCAGCTGGCTGCGTTCCTCTCGGCGGCCGAAGAGCTCCCTCCGCCGCAGGTGAACTCCATGTGGGTGTGGATCTGGCAGGACCAGGAGACGGTGACCAAAGGCTTCCGCTTCATGGGGCAGAGGTTCACCATCGACGCTTACGTATTCCAGCAAATGATCTGGCGCCGCGTGGGAACCTCGGAGAACCCACGCGGGCTTCCCACCGCCCTCGACTTCTTCGCCGCGTTGGGCTCCGACGATGCCCTCCAGATTCTGGAAGACCTTGGTCATCGTGAGTATGCCAACTTCGACACACAGATGGAGAGAGTGCGGGGTGAGCTGGCGGCGCTCGAGACGGACTCCTGGACGCAGAACGTCTACTGGGCGTGGCTCTACGCCCTGCAGCCCTTGATCACCGTCCACGATGAGAGCTTCCCGGAGTTCATGCGCACCGAGGCCTGGCGCCTGCGCGATCTGAACGCCGCCCTGGGCTCGTACACGGAGCTCAAACACGACACGATCCTCTACGCCAAGCAGGTGATGGCCGAAATGGGCGGCGGGCCGCCCGAGGTGATTGGGGGCTACGTCGAGCCAAACCCGGAGGCCTTTGCCCGCATGCTGGCGCTGGCCGAGATGACGCGCGACGGCCTCCAAGCGCGCGGCCTGCTGAGCGCCAACATCGAAGGCGCTCTGGCCAATCTGATCGACCTCTTGCAGTTCTTGAAGGTGACGGCGGAGGCGGAGCTCGCCGGCGAGGGCCTGAGCGATGACGACTCTCTGCGGATCCAGTTCATCGGCGGAGAGCTCGAGGCGCTCACCCTCGCCGCCTCCGACTGCGAGGAGGAAGGGCCGGCCTGCCTGGATCTCCAGGATCAGCAGGCGGCGCTCGTCGCCGACATCGCCACTGGCCTCAGCCCTGACGTCGCCGGCCTGGCCGTGCTTGAGGAAGGCGTCGGGCGGCCGACGCGGATCTATGTTGTCCTGCCCGATTCGACGCGGCGCCTGGCCGTGGGCGCGGTCTTCTCCTACTACGAATTTGTCGTCCCCGCGTCGGAGCGCATGACGGACGAGGCTTGGCAAGCCATGCTGGAGGCAGGGACCAACCCGCCTCCGCCGACATGGACCGAGGCCTTCATGGCTCCGTGAGGGAGAGGGGCGCGCTGGCGCTTCTGACCCTCGTAACGGGGCTGCTCGCCATCCTGCCTCCGCGCCCCGCGGCCGAGCCCGTGCGCCTGGCGCTCATGGGCGACCTGATGCTCGGGCGCGACGTGGCCCGCGCCCACGGCGACGGCGACTGGGAGAGAACGGCCGAAGCCTTGGAGCCGGCGCTTTACGGGGTGGACCTGGCGCTCGGCAATCTGGAATCCCCTCTCACCTCCTCAGCCCTGACTCGCCCGGCCCTCGACCTGCGGGCGCCCCCGAATTCCGCGCAGGCGCTTGCCCGGCTGGGTTTTGACATTCTCACCCTCGCCAATAACCATTCGCTGGATGCCGGCTCGATCGGACTGCGCGACACCACTCACGCTCTCCGCTCTGCCGGCATCGAGGCTGTTGGCCCATCCCCTGAAGCGTGGGAAGGCACGGTCGGCGGGCTGAGCACGGCGCTGATCGCCCTCGATGACACGCTGCAGGACCTCGACCTGCGGGCGGCGCATGACCTCGTGGCCCTTCTGCACGGCCGGGCCGACCTCGTCCTCGTGTCCGTCCACTGGGGTGTGGAGCTCGAGCCGGCGGCCAACTCGCGTCAGCGGTTCATCGCTACGGCCCTCGCCTCCGCCGGCGCCGACATTGTCTTCGGCCATGGGCCGCATGTGCTTCAGGAGGTTGAATGGATCTGGGGAGATGGGCGAGGGCGCCCCACCCTGGTGGCCTTCAGCCTGGGCAACGCTCTCTTCGATTCGCCTGCGCCGCCATCGGCCCGACGTTCCGCGGCTTTGATCGTTGAGGTGGATCGTGGGACCACTTTCTTGGCGTGTGCTGTCCCCCTCGGCATCGACCCGCGCACCTGGGATCTTGTCCCGGCGGGGCCCGCCTCCGCGGGCGCGATCCTCCGCTCGCTGCAGGCCGGCCAGGGCAGCGTGGGCCCTCTCATTGCGGCCTGCCCCTAGCCTTCGGACGAATTGCGTCAAGAGATCTTGCGTGCACGCAGGTCGAAATCGCGGGCCTTCGATTGCGTTCGTGTGTGGGAACTTCTGCGGAAGGAAGTCGAAGCCCGCCCTTCGCCCTTCGACTGCGGCCGCAGGAATATTCCACGCTGGCGCAGGCGAAGCGCGGCCTCCGCTCAGGGGCGGCCGCAGGCAGGTTCTTGGCTGGCGGCTGTGAAGGGCGGCCTCCGCTCAGGGCGATGCTCTCTAGTTCTTGTCCTTCAGATCGCCGATTGCTGAGGTGTCCAGCCTGGCCCCCGAACGGGGTGGAGGTTGATCAGGGACGCGCACGCGCACGGCGGATGATCCCAAGCCCACGGCCGGAAAGCAGCTCTCGGGATTGCGCGCGGGAGCCGCGGCGCGATCTTGCACATGGCAGATGCACGCGGCCGCGCCGGAGGTCGGGATATGGCGGCGAGCCAGCCGCCGTGCGCAGGTGCGTGGGTTGCCCGCGGGGGAAAGTCTCGGGGTCCGACGAGAGGAACGGGATACGTTGCCGTCAGGGCACGACGAAGTACTCCTGCAACGCATATTCGGTGAGCGGCCCGATTAGGCGTTGAGCCTGATGGGCGATCCCGTCATAGCCCGGGCCGAGATACCAAATCGCCGCGCCCAAGACTTCCGGATACTGGGCGTA
Source organism: Anaerolineales bacterium (assembly GCA_035288185.1). Classification (GTDB taxonomy): domain Bacteria; phylum Chloroflexota; class Anaerolineae; order Anaerolineales; family E44-bin32; genus DATEAV01. Next base: position 6,550 of record DATEAV010000004.1, read on the forward strand.
GAACCCCGCCGCCCACGGAATGTTGTCCACTCCGGGCTGGCCATCTCGATCGAAGGCGGCGTCAGGTGAGGGCACCTCCGTCGGACCCCACCCGAACTCGGTGATCAAGACGATGGGCCGCGGCAGGCCCCAGCCGTCGGTGGTGTCGTACAACCTGCGGAGGCGCCCTACGAGGTCTGGATAGGCACCCGGAGCTCCGGGGCACGGCCGGCCTGCGCCGAGGTCGAGGTTGCTCAGGCTGCTGTCGCAGAGACTGTATTCGTGTAACGCGATCGCGATTCGGTCTGGGTTGTTCGCCGCCAGCTCGAGGAACCGGCGCATCTGCGGCCCTTGCCAGTGAATCGACTCGGGCTCACCGGTTGACCAGGAGAATGCGGCCCAGTTGAACCCATCCTGCATCGCCAAGATGGCCGTGTAGTAGGCGAAGTCCGCCCACCATTCGCTCTCCTCCGTGCCCGTCACGGGGCCTTTGTTCACTTCGTTGATCGTCTCGATCCATACAAAGCGCATATAGGTTTCGCGCGGGATTCGCAGGCCGTTGCTCAGCACGATCTCCGCTGGGAACATCCGCAGGAGCTCGTCGCGGTGTCGCTGCCAATGCGCCTCAGCCACCAACTGTGGGCTTGGCCTTGGGCTAGCGTAGTATTCGGGTGGGACGTCATAGATTCCACCGCTCCTGCGAAAGACCAGGACGTGTGGGACCCCGCTCTGGAGCCGATACCTAAGCCCCTCCACGATGGCGCCCGCGTCATCGACGCTCTTGAGGAAGAATGGTACGCCTGCAGCATCGAGACATGCCTCCCACGTCCCCAGGCCGGTCCGATTTCCGCCCGGCCCCACGTGGAAGCCGATCTTGACGAAGGCCAGATCGCGGCCTTGCTGGTTGAGCTGCGCCCGGATGGCGCGGAAATCGATC
>DATEAV010000005.1:0-2877 GCA_035288185.1 Anaerolineales bacterium
ATCCAGTATCCCCGCACGTAGTGGCGCACGATCGCCGCCCTGTCCGCTGGATTGATGCGGGCGGCCTGCGATGGCCTGCTCGCCGCCGGTTGGAGACCCAGGACCTCAAGCGTATCCTGCCGGACCGTGGCTCTCCCGGCAAAGCGATCCACCGTCAACTGGGCCAATCCTTCGTTGAGCCAGGAGGGCAACCTCAGGCGCGCCATGAACGCATGCGTCAGCTCATGGCAGGTGATCTGCCCGACTTTCTCCGCCACGTCGTCTTCTCGGGTATAGATGAGTTCCCCAATACTCTTGTCGGCTGCCTGGATGAGGCGCGGCGGCTTCACACCGACCGCCGCACGCCCCCCATAGCGTTGCATCCAGCCGCCCACATAGGGCCACAGCCGCCTGGCCCGGAAGAACCAGAGTGGAAGAGTGACGGCCAGGAGAAGTCGCCAGCTCCATGGGGCGGAATCGACGATGAACTGCAACAAGGAAGTCATCACGTATACGCTGCAATTAGAAGGGGCCTCAAGGCCCCAGGTCTCGCCGATCACGTGCATGCTCCGGCGGCAGGCATCCTCGACGATGCCTGCCGCCTCCTGCTCAGATGGCTCGTAGAAAAGGGTCAGCCTGCCGATCTTTCGTTGCTCCATGGGCAGATTCCCTACTTCAGGGAGGGGTGGCGGATCAGAGGATTGAGAAGGGGTCGGCCTCCGTCGCCGAGGCGTCCGCGGGAGAGCCCTCCCCGGCCGGCAGCCAGATCGTAAATCGGCTGCCGGCTCCGGGCTCGCTCTGGAGCGTGATCTTGCCCCTGTGGCGTTCGACGATCTCCGCGCAGATCGCCAGGCCGAGCCCGGTGCCCGGCGCACGAACCTGACGGCTGCTCTCCCCGCGATAAAACCTCTCGAAGATCCGAGCCTGCTCCGCCGAAGAGATGCCCAGCCCCGTATCGCTCACGGTGAGGGTGGACCACGTTCGGCCGCCGTCCACCTCTCGCGCCGTCGACACCCGAACGACGCCCCGGGGAGTGTACTGGAGTGCGTTGGTGAGCAGGTTGGCCACGACCTGGGAGAGCATGCGCTCGTCGCCGACGGTCGATGGGAGACCGGCGTCGGGTTCGAATCGCAGCTCCAGCCCCTTCTTCGCGAACAGCCTCAGGCGGTCCTGCACCAACGCCTGTGCGATGGCGTTCGGATCGCAAAGGGTGCTGTGAGGCGAGGTGGCTCCGACGTCGATGCGGGAAATCGTGAGCAAGTCGTTGATCAGCCGCGAGAGGCGATCGGTCTCGCGCGTCAACGTGTCGAGATAGCTCTCGAACCGGTCGTCCTTCCCCAATGTCAGCAGATCGAGGTATAGCCGGATGTTGCTCAGCGGCGTCCTCAGCTCATGTGAAACGTCGGAGACGAATTGAGACTTGAAAAGGTCTGCCTGGCGGGCTTGCTCCAGGGCCACGCCGAGCTTGGCTGTTCGCTCGGCGACCGTTCGCTCGAGCCCGTCGGCATGTTGTCGCAGGTGCTCGTAGAGGGCGGCGTTCTCGATGGCCACCGAGATCTGATCCGCCATGAGCGTCAGCAGGCGCAGATCGTCTTCGGTGAGGCCCCCGGAACGGGAGGACTCCACGTTCAGCACGCCGAAGACCACGCCTCCTTTGCGAAGGGGAACTGCGATCTCCGTCTGCGTGCTGGCCAGGATGGCGACGTAGTCGGAATCCTGATGGACGTCGGGGGCGAGGACGGGTTGATTGGTCCGCACGGCGCGGCCCACAATCCCGCTGTGGAGAGGTGTGCGCACCGGCTCCTGTTCGCTTGTGCCGAGTCGGGCGCGCTGGACGAGCTGGTCGCCCTCGACCAGGAGGATCTCCACCAGGGGATACCCCAAGACCTCGCCCACCTGATGGACGACCTCCTCCAACAGGTGCTGCATTTCCAGTCGGCGGCCGATGACCTGGCCCACCTGTTGGATGGCGGTCATCTCCGCCAGCCGCCGCTGGATCAGGTCGTAGCGGAGAGCCCCGGTGAGGGCGAGCCCCAGTTGGCGGGCGATCGCCACGAGAAGCTCGATGTAGTCCTGCGGGAATGCGGCGACATCCTGATGGAAAACGACCAGCACGCCGAGCAGCTCTTCGCCGGCCAAGATGGGGGCGCCGAGGGCCGTGCGGATCCGGTTGTCCACCCCGTCGAAATGCAGCCAACGCGGATCCCTCTGCACGTCGGGGACGAGGATGGCCTCGCGCTGCTGCGCGATCCAGCCGACCAGGCCGGTCCCCGGGTTAAGTTGGAGGCGCGAATCATACTCCTGGAGGAAGGCGGGGTCCTTGCCGGCCAGGCCGCGCAGACGGAGCCGACCGGTGGCCGGTTCGTAGAGGAAGGCTTCGCCAAACATCCCTCCCAGGCTCTCCGTGGTGAGGGAGGTGGCCCGCTGCAAGATCTCAGGGACCTCCATCGCCGTGCTGAGCGCCTGGGCGATATCGAGCAAGAGTTGAACGCGCTTCCGCTCCGAGGCCGTCCACTGGAAGAGGCGGGCATTCTGCAAGGCGATGGCGGCCTGGTCGGCGAGCGATTCGAGGAGCTGCAACTCCTCGGGGGCGAACTCGTGGGGCTTCTCGAAAGCGATGGTCATCACGCCCCGGGTCTGCCCGCTGCTGCGCAGGGGCAGGCCGATGATCCCGCCGCCCCACGGCCACTCCTGGTAGAGCGGGTGTTCGTCGACGCTGGGGATGACGACGCGTTCGCCGGCCCGGGCGACGCTATAGGTGAGGCCTTGCGGGCGTGGAGCGGCCCAGGGCTTGCGCTGTGCGCCGCCGGCCCAGCGCGCCGCCCCGAAGGTGAGGTGCTCGCCATCATAGAGGAAGATGTGGGCATCGTCCGCGCCGACGAACTGGATGGCCTGCTC
>DATEAV010000006.1:0-2843 GCA_035288185.1 Anaerolineales bacterium
TTCGCGTGCATCCCGTAGCGTCACTTGCACCTGCACTCCCTGGCACCGCCCGCCAGGGCAGGTGTGCATGCCGGTGCAAGTGCAGGTGAGCGGAGGGACCCCCGGCTGCTGCCCGCATTCGCAAACCGATGAACATCTGCCGGGGGAGGGGAGGTGAGGTCGAGGGGCGTATGGCAGGAGGGAAACTGGGCTACACAGGCGCCATACGCGCGTCGTTCGGGGTGATCAGGACGACCCCGCTTGCCAGGTCGTGGAAGGTGCGGATCTCCTGGTAGAGCGCGTAGATGTCGGGCCAGAAGGTGGAGATCTGGGATTGGTACTCAGCCACGGCGGCCGCCCAGGCCTGGATTTCCTCTGCGCTGAGCGGCAGGACGGTCTCCCGGCCGGAAGGCGGAGGGAACTCGGACGGCACCATCCCGGCCTGGGAGGCGAAGGGGAAATCGCGGTAGTAGCAAAGGGGCCGGCCCATCCGCTCTGCGGCCGACCGCGTCAGGCGATGGTCGACATGCCCACCGATCGCCAGCGGTGAGTAGATCCGGGCGTCCGGCCGGCAGGCCGATTCGAGCCGTTCCGCCACCTTCTGGATCAGGCCGGCCTCCTCCGAGGCGATGGGGCCGAGCAGGGCTTCCTCCGAGGCGTAGAGCGCGGCCCCCGCCGGGCTTCGCCGATAGATCGCGTCGGGGAATTCGAGGTGGAGCACCGAGGCATCCAGCCGGCCGCAGGCCACCCGATCTTCGCTTCGCCGATCGCCGACCGGGGAAGGCCGGCTGCCCCAGACGGTATGCAGCATTTGAGCGAACTCGGTCAGCGGTTCCGGGCCGGGGTCACCGGCGCAGATGGTGGCGACCAGGACACTCTCGCCACCCGCGGCCTGCCTGGCGATCAGGCCACCGCAGGATAGGACGGCGTCGTCCAGGTGGGCCGAGAGATAGATGTGGGCCGCCATAGAGAGAATTATACGTGACAAGGCCGGCAAAGGGCCCGCTATCTGGCTATGACCCCCCGGCCGGGGGCTCCTGCTGCAAGAGGGTGCGAACGAGGATCAGAGTGAGCGCCGAGAAGCCCCCCAGGATGACCGCCAGAGTCAGGGCGACATCCAGGTCAAACTGAAACCCCAGGTAGATGGCCAGCGGCATGGTCTGGGTCCGCCCGGGGAAGTTGCCGGCGAAGATGATGGTTGCGCCGAACTCACCGAGGGCCCGCGCCCAGGTGAGGGCCGCCCCACTGACCAGGCCGTGCCAGGCTAATGGAACCGTCACCTTCAGGAACACCTGCCGACCGCTTGCTCCGTCAATCGAGGCTGCCTGCTCCAGCTCCGCCTGGACCTGCGAGAAGCCGATGGCGGCGGCGCGGACGTAGTACGGCGCGGCGACGAACGTCTGCGCCAACACCACCGCAGTGGGGGAGAAACCGATTGGAATCCCTAAGGCCTCGAGCGCGCCACCGAGAAGGCCGCGCCGGCCGAAAGCCATGAGCAGCGCCAGGCCGGCGACGGCCGGAGGAAGCACGACCGGGAGGTCGACCAACGCCTCAACGAGCCGCTTCAGCCGGAATCGCCGCCGCGCGAGAACATAGGCAACCGGCGTTCCGAGCGCGATCGAGAGCCCCGTGGCGGCTGCCGCGGTGCGCAGGCTCAGCCCCACCGCCTGCTGGACCGGGCGTGTGCCGAGAGTCTCCCATAGTCGCTCGGGCGTGGCTCTCAGCAACAGGGCGATGAGCGGGAGGAAGAGGAAGACCGCGAAGGGCAGGCTGGCCCACCGCCACAGATCCCTGAGCCCCGCTCCATTTGCCCGCGCCGGCCTGCCCCGCCGGCCATGCACAACCCAATCCGCCATCACCTCACCCGTCAGGGGCCCACCGGCTCGAAGCCGTACCGGGCCAGGATGGACTGTCCCTCCGCCGAAAGCAGAGTCACAAGGAACTCCTCCGCTTGCTCAGGGTGCGTGCCCCCTGATAGCGGCGCGATCCAATACTCCGTCACGGCATTGAGCGCCGGCGGGATCTCGATCGCAAACGCCTCTCCGCGCCCCGAGGTGAGGGCGTCGGTGAGGTAGACGATGCCGGCGTCGGCTTCGCCGAGGACGACCTTGGCCAGCACCGCCCGGACGTTCTCCTCAAGCGAGCGGACATTGGCGAGCACAGCCGGCTCGAAGCCCGGGCCGTAGGCGGCGTCCGCCGATGCGCGCTCCAGGACCAGCCGCGCATAGTGCCCGGCGGGCACCTCCGGCGCGGCGAGGACGAGGCGCACGCCCGGCCTCGCCAGGTCGGCCAGGCTCGCTATGGCCGCCGGGTTATCGGACGGGACCACGATCACCATCCGGTTGCGGGCGAAAACGCGCCTCAGCGCCTCATCCACGAGGCCGGCGTCGACGGCAACCTGCATTTGCACCTGATCGGCGCTGGCGAAGAGATCGGCCGACGATCCGGCCAGGAGCTGCTGGGCGAGCTGGTCGGAGGCCGCGAAGTTGAAGACGATCTCCGCAGCGGGGTTCGCCTGGCGATGGGCATCGCCCACGGCCTGGAAAACTTCGGCCAGCGAGGCGGCGGCGAAGATGGTCAGCGTCTGGTCATCCTCAATCCGGGCAGCGCATCCGGCCACCCATGCCGACGCCAGAAGCCCGGCGAGGCCACACACCCCACCCCAGCGGGCGCGCATTGTGATATTCGCCCCGCGGCGAGCGGCTGTCATCCGCGGGGCCGGCCCGGTGCGATCGCCCGCTCGCATTCATCGATCCAGGCCAGCATGGCCTTGATCTGCCCGGTGCGGAAGCTCTGCACAAGGCGGGCGTAGGAGGGCTGGCGCCCGCCCATCGGCGCCGATGGCTCTTGAAGCGCCAGCCACT
>DATEAV010000007.1:0-2972 GCA_035288185.1 Anaerolineales bacterium
TGCCCCGATCGCATCCTCAGCCGGGCCGAATCCGCGGTGTTTGTCGAGCGCGGCGAGCACGGGGCGATCGCCGATCCGCCCTACGCCCCTCCGGCGACGCCTACCTTCGGCGACGTCCCGCCGTCGTATTGGGGGTATGGCTGGATCGAGAGCCTTTGGGCCGATGGGTTCACCGCCGGCTGTCTCTTGACGCCATTCTCGTACTGCCCCGAACGACAACATACGCGGGCGGAGGGGAGCGTCTTCTTCCTCCGCATCGAGTACGGCGCGGCGTATACCCCGCCGCCGGGAACCGGCATCTTCACCGACGTTCTGCCCGGGGATTGGTTCTACGATTGGGCTGAGGCCGCCTACAACGGGGGGCTTCTCCCCGCTTGCCTCACCGACCCGCTGGCGTATTGTCCCAACTCGCCGCTCGACCGCGCTTGGGCCGCCTACATGATGGTTCGGGCGAAGGGGATCCCTGTCCCCTGACAACTGCTGGCCCCGAACCGCACACAACGAGCCGCACCTTCGAAACCGCCCGGCTCCCCCAGAAGCACCTCTGAGTGCCACCGCGGGGGTTCGTGATCTCTGGGAACAGGCGCGTCGCACCCTGCTCATTTCGAGGTCATTCGCCGCATCCCCCCACCACCTCTCCGGCCAAACGCACAACGACGCAGTCGGTTCCTTCGAAGGAAGGCGTGATCGACGACTTGGGACCGATCGATCCGGCCTGTCGGCCCCGGCGCAAGGGTTAGTCTCCGCGGAGGGTTGTTGAGGTCGGTCGCCCGAGGAGCCCTGTGATGCGACCTGGGGGCTTGGTGGGCTGAGGGGGAGCGGTAGGATGGGAGTGCTAACGGACTGAGTAGACGCGCACTTCCACAGCCCGCTCGCTGCCGAACGCGGTCGCTGCCTCGAGGTCGTATACGGCGTCGAGTCGACAGGCTTCTCGGCCCAACGCGTAGTCCGGTGAATCCTGGGAGGTCACGTAATACAGGCGGCTCCCCCTCGGAGGCGTCTCGAAAAGCAGTTCGACGGTCATGAGCGGCAGCGTGCAAGACCCGTCTCCCACAACGCCTGGCGAGCCGGGAATCTCGAAGGGGAGGGCATACCAGCGCAAGGGCGACTCCCATCGGTTCATCATGTAGGCCCAAAGTGGAGTCGCGTAGGCATCGACGGCGATCAGGTCCCGGGAAACCGCGTTCTCTTCCAGATAGACGGCGGCCTCCACGAACTCGGGCCTGTCGCCGCCGAACGCCGGGTCCCGCTGATAGGCCCACAGCGTGGGTAGGATCGGTAGGACCCCGGCGACGAGCCCGATGATCAGGGCAGGCTTGGTGAGGCTGGGCCTTGTCCCTCTCGCGGCTCGGATGAGAAGGGCGAGAGAGAAAGCGCCGAGGATCGCTGCCGCCACCGGGGCAACGGCCGCCTCGACGATCCCTGAACGGATCAGGCGCAGCCATGCGACAGACCAGGAAGTGGGGTCGGCGAGGCGGGCGAGCGTCGGAGGGATGGCCAGGAAACGCGGCTCCCAAGCGGCCGCCAGCGCGTAGGGATCGAGCCCGGTCTCCCGCCACGCGGCATACACCGTGCGCCAATCCACCCAAGATCCGGCCAACTGGACCACGACGCTCAGGGCGAGCAGCGCCGGAAGAATGGCCCACCCCCTTCGCGGGGGCCGGGCCACAAGTCCCTCGATCGCGGGCGCCCCCGCGATGATCAGGGGCGGGAGGCAGGGGAGCATCGTGCGGAGTCCCCATCCGAAGGAGCCGGCCCAGCGCTCGCGGTAGAAGAGCGCCTGCCCGACGGCGAGGAGGCCGGCGAAGAGCAATGCGGGGAGGCCCACCTTCCACGACCGTCTCCATCCGTGGATGATCCCCGCCAGCGCCAGCAAGAGTGGCGGAGAGAAGAGGAAGATGCTTTTCGCCGGGCTCAGAAATGGGCCTGCGGTCGACGGGAGCAGGCCGCTCCCGATTCCTTCCACAAAGTGGCGGGAGAGGGAAACGTAGTAGTCAAGGCTGTGCCGTGCCAGAGGGCCTCGTGAGGGCATCAGAGCAGCCGCCAGGGCCCCTAGAACCACAAGCCCCATGACGACACCGAAGGCCCTCCATGGAGCCTTGGCATTTGCCCGCAGGCCCACCACCCCGATTGCGAGCGCGGCGATGCCGAAGGCAGGGACGATCGCGGCCATCGCGTTCTTTGTCAGGACGCCCGCCGCGGTCCCCACGCAGAGCAGCGCCGCGCCGGGCCATCGCCTCCCCCCGCCAGCGGTCACGATCGACCATCCGAGAAAGGCCAAGGCGGCGGCGCTCATCGCCAGCGGATCCCGGTAGACGCTGCCAGCGTAGGGCCACGCCATCGTCCCGGCGCCAAAGAGGGCGGCGCACCAAAGTGCGGTGCGGAGGCTGTGATCCAGGCTCAGCACGGCTGCAAAGACGAAGCCCGCGGCGAGGGCCGTGGCGTAGATGTTCAGCGCGAAGAGTGCCTGCGCCCCTCCGAGGCCGAGCGTGATCCCGAGGCGATAGAGCCCCGCGCCCAGAACCGACTGCAGCGGCTCGATCTGGGTGGCTTGATCGCCGAACGCGGCGAGCTCCCGGACGCGCAGATTGCCGTAGACCTGCGGCTCCACGAGCCTCCCCCAGAGCGCCAGGCTCTGAGCACGCGCGGCCAGGATGTGCTCGTCGTCGACGCGGAAAACGCCGTTGTAGCTCAGGGTGTAGAGGCTAACGAAGAACGCGACGAGCAAGATGCCCATCGCGCCGAAGGAGGAAATGGTTCTGCCGCTTGCCCGGCTACTCTGCACTTGCCGCATCTGTCTTGGCTGAGTCCCCTGGAATCGGCCGGGCACGGAGCCACCTGTGACGAGCGATCCCCAGAAGCGACAGACTGCGAACCCACATGGCGGTGTATCTCGGGAGTTGGAACAGTGCCAGCAGGGTGGGCCCTCGCTCGGGCATGTATCGGAGTCCGGCGAGCCACCCAAGCGCCTC
>DATEAV010000008.1:0-6978 GCA_035288185.1 Anaerolineales bacterium
GGATGAGCAGCGGGCTCCCCTTGCCCGGTAGGGCGGGGGGAGCCCGCTGCGAAACGAGCCAGACTCTGGCTCAGGCCTTAGGCGCGGCCTGCTTCTCCCTATCCATGCGCACCAGCTCGCGGCGCAGGATCTTCCCCACCGTCGTCTTGGGGATTTCCTTGATGAACTCGACGCTTGTCGGCACCTTGAATGGCGCCAGCCGCTCCTTGCACCAGGCGCGCACTTCATCTTCGGTGAGCGACTCGCCCGGCTTCACCACGACCCACGCCTTCACCGTCTCGCCGCGATAGGCGTCGGGAACGCCGGCCACCCCCACCTCGAGCACCTTCGGGTGCTCGGCGATCACCTCCTCGACTTCCCGCGGCCAGACCTGATACCCGCCCGGCTTGATCAGCTCCTTCTTGCGATCGACGATGTAGAAGTAGCCTTCCTCATCCATGCGGGCGATGTCGCCCGTGAAGAGCCAACCATCACGCAGCGTGTTGGCCGTCTCGGTGGGCATATTGTGGTAGCCGTGCATCAGGTTGGGGCTTCGCAGGGCGAGCTCGCCGACCTCACCGGCCTTCAGCACGGTGACGCCGTCGTCGAGAGAGATGATTCTCGACTCCACGTCCGGCAGCGGGATGCCAATCGAGCCGGTGCGGGTCTCCCCCTCCAGCGGGTTGCAGTGCGTGGCGGTGGGCGCCTCGGACAGGCCGTAGCCCTCCACCAGCTTCCCACCGGTGAGCTTCTCGAAACGCTCTTTCGTTTCGCGCAGGAGCGGGGCCGAGCCGGAGATGCATCCTTTGATCGAGCTCACATCCACCTTGCCGGCGATCACGTCGGGATGGTTGTTGATGGCGTTGTACATCGTGGGCACGCCGGGGTAGATGGTGGGGCGGTATTTGGCGATCGAGCCCAAGACGTCGTGCATGTCGCGCGGGTTGGGCACCATCACCATGCTGGCGGCGGAGGATACGGCGAAGCTCATCCCCGCCACCATGCCATACGCGTGAAAGAGGGGGATGGCCATCAGCAGAGTCTCCCCACCTTCGACGCACTTGGGCATCCAGGCGCGGATCTGCAACGTATTGGCCACCAGGGCCCGGTGCGTCGAGACAGCAGCCTTGGAGACTCCGGTCGTGCCGCCGCTGTATTGGAAGATCGCCACATCGTCGGGGCCCACGGTCACCTTCGGCCGATCGCCTCGCGGGTGGCGGGCGATCACGTCTTTCATCCACAAGTCCCCTTCGGCGAGCGTCACGCGGAAGCCGCCCTTCTTCTCTTTGGTGAGCGAGAAGAGGACGCTCAGAACGCCGGGCAGGTATTCCTTGATGTTGGTAACGACAACCTTCCTGATTTTGGTCTTGGGCTGCACTTGCTTGACCAGGTTGTAGAAGTTGCTCATTACCAGCATGACCTCGACGCCGGCGTCGTTGAGCTGGTGCTCGAGCTCACGGGCCGTGTAGAGGGGGTTGTTGGCCACCACGGCGCCGCCCGCCTTGAGGATTCCGTAGAAGGCCACGACGAATTGCGGCGTGTTGGGCATCATCACGCCGACGGGGTCCCCCTGCTTCACGCCCAGCTCAGCCAGGCCGGCGGCGAGCCGGTCGGTGAGCTCGTCCATCTCGGCGTAGGAAACCTTCGCCCCTTTGAACATCGTGCACGCCCGGCCTGGATATTTCCGGGCCGATTCCTCTAGAAAGTAGAAGAGGGGAACGGGCGGGTATTCGATGTGGTAGGGGACGCCGGAGTCGTAGTGCTTGAGCCACGGGCGGTCTTCCATCGCGCTTCCTCCTGAGGGTTGCGGGGGGCGTCGGCGGCTGCCTGTTTCTTAGTGTATAACGGAACCGCGAGCCTGCAACATGTCAAATGATATAATCCCGGGTCGCGCAGGGCGGGGACCACCGCCTCGCCGTTGCGCCAGACGTCCAAGGACAAAGCCTCATGATCGAACGAACCCTGCGGACCATGACTCTTCCCGGGCCCAAGGCCAAAGAATACCTCGAGCGCGACCGGGCGGTGACGTCCCCCTCCTACGCCCGGGACTATCCGTTTGTAATGGACCATGGGCGAGGCTCGGAGGCCTGGGACGTCGACGGCAACCGCTTCGTGGACTTTGCCGCCGGTATTGCCGTGTGCTCGACGGGCCACAGCCACCCGGCGGTGGTGGCGGCCATCAAGCAGCAGGTGGAGCAGTTCATCCATATCTCGGCCGACTACTATCACCCCAAATGGATCGAGCTGGGTGAACGCTTGGACCTGATCGCCCCGTTCAGTGAGGGGGCCAAAACGTTCATGACCAACTCCGGCGCGGAGTCGGTCGAGGCGGCGATCAAGCTCGCCCGTCACCACACTGGCCGGCAGCAATTCATCGGCTTTTTCGGCGGCTTCCACGGGCGGACGATGGGCGCCCTGGCCTTCACTTCCAGCAAGCCCCTCTACCGGAGCGGCTTCCTCCCCCTGATGGGCGGTGTCACGCACGTCCCCTACCCGGATCCCTACCGTCCCTGGCTGCACACGGGCCGCTCGGACTACGGCGAGGCCGTGGTGGACTACATTGACAAGGTGGTCCTGGCCCGTTCCGTCCCCCCCGACGACTGCGCTGCGGTTCTCGTCGAGCCGATCCAGGGCGAGGGCGGCTACATCGTCCCGCCGGATGGGTTCTTTCCCGCCCTGCGTCGGCTGTGCGACAAGTACGGAATCCTTCTGATCGTCGACGAAGTGCAGTCGGGGGTGGGGCGGACGGGGAAGTGGTGGGCGGTGGAGCACTGGGGCGTGGAGCCCGACATGGTCTGCGCCGCCAAGGGGATTGCCTCCGGCCTCCCGCTCGGGGCGACGATCGCCCGCGATAGCGTGATGGACTGGCCCACCGGCGCTCACGGCAACACGTTCGGGGGTAATCCGGTTTCGTGCAGCGCCGCGCTGGTGACGCTGGATCTGATCGAACACGGGATGATGCAGAACGCGGCCGAGATGGGGCAGTATACGCTCGATGCGCTGAGTGAGATTGCCGTCCGCCATCCGAGCATCGGGCAGGTGAGGGGCAAGGGGCTGATGATCGGCGCCGAGTTCGTCACCGACCGCAAGACCAAGCAGCCGGCCAAGAAGCTGCGCGACCGGATCGTGCACAAGGCGTTCTCTCACGGGCTGCTCCTGCTCGGGTGCGGAGAGAGCGTGATCCGCTTCGCGCCTGCGCTCAATATCCCGCGCGACCTCATCGACGAGGGCCTGGAGGCCTTCGAGGCCTCGGTGAGCGAGGCGGAGGCCGAAGGCCTCGACTGAGCGCGGGCTATGCTTCCCGATCTGCGGATCCGCCAGCGCGATTACCTTCTGGAGATCGCCCACTCGATCACCGAAGAGCTGGATCTTGAGACGGTCCTGGGGAGGATCGTTCGCGTCTCGGTGGAGATGCTCGCCGGGCACGCCGGCCTGATCGCGCTGCGGGAGGAGGAGGGCGGGTGGCGGATCGCCTCCGACTCCGGGATCACGCCCGGCTTCCTCAAGCACCTGACGCCTCTCCTCTCCGACATCCCCGACCACGGTGACCCAGCGCGCTTTGCCCTGCCCGAGATCAATCGCCGCCTGCAGCGGATCACCGAGGCAACCTCGATGGGCCTGCTGACCAGTGTGGGCTTGCCTCTGATCGCCCGCGGCGTGGTCGTCGGGATGATCTTCGTTTTCCGCTCCTATCAGGGCACCTTCTCGACGGAAGACCGGGCCCTGCTTCAATCCTTCGCCCAGCAGGCGGCGATCGCCGTCTCCAACGCCCGCCTCTACACCGAGGTGGCCAGCCAAAGACGCTACCTCGACGCGATCCTCGAGTCGTCGGCCGACGGGATCTTCATCCTCGACCCGAAACATCGCTTCGTTCGCTTCAACCGCTCCTGCGCGCGCATCACCGGCTACCCGGCGGAGGCCGTGGTCGGACGTGACCTGAGAGAGGTCCTTCGCTGGAAACACCGCGAGCCCGGCCTCACCCTGGAGCAGGCCGAGGCGGGAGGATGGCCGCTGAGCGATCAGGCAACCCTCTACGAAGAAGGGGAGCTGATCGCCCGAGACGGTCACGCGGTGAGTGTGGGGATCACCTACGCTCCCACGGTGGCGCCGGGCGGCGGGCTGATGAGCATCGTCGCCAATCTGCGCGATATCACGAAGTTCCGTGAGGCAGAGGAGGTGAAGAGCACGTTCATCTCCATTGTCAGCCACGAGCTGCGCACGCCTGTGGCCCTGATCAAGGGCTACGTCGGCACCCTAAGGCGTGAAGACGCTCAGTGGGATCCCGTCGTCGTACGCGATAGCCTCGCCGTCATCGAGGAGGAAGCCGACCGCCTCGCCTCCCTGATTGACGACCTGCTTGACGCCTCTCGCCTCCAGGCCGGCGCCCTCACCCTCCACCGGACCGAGGTGGCCCTCGATCGTCTGGCCGCAGATCTGGCCGAGCGCTTCAAGACGCAGTCGGAGCGCCACAAGTTTGAGGTGGACTTTCCGCCAGACTTCCCTCTCGTCATTGCCGACGAAGATCGCCTTTCTCAGGTGATCTCGAACCTACTCTCCAACGCCGTGAAGTATTCTCCCGATGGGGGCAGGATCGTGGTCGGCGGTCAGGTGAAGCCGGATGGGGTCGTGGTCTCGGTCACCGACGAGGGTCCCGGCCTCGCCCCGGAAGACCTCCCGCGCATCTTCGACCGGTTCTACCGATCCGCCGACGCCAGCCGCAAGACCAAGGGCGCGGGGCTTGGCCTCTACCTGGCAAAGGCAGTGGTCGAGGCCCACGGAGGGCGGATCTGGGTGGACGATCGGGTGAGGCGCGGGGCGCGGATCTGCTTTTCGGTCCCCTACACTTCGTTTCAGGATTAGGTGACATTGTCGATGAATGCAGCCATGACTCAGGTGCGATGCCCGCGCTGCGGGATGCCGCTTCCGGCCAGAGTGGAGCAGGTGATCGATCTGGCCGTTGATGCGGGTGCGAAGGCTCGCCTCCTTTCGGGGAGCCTCAACCACGTCCGCTGCCCATCCTGCGGTTACGATGGGATGCTGGCAATGCCGATCGTTTTCCACGACCCGGCCAAGGAGCTCCTTCTCACCTACTTCCCGGTGCAGCTGGGGCTGCCCAAGGCGGAGCAGGAACGCGTCCTGGGGCGTCTGATCAATCAGGTGATCAATCGCCTGCCGGCGGAAAAGCGCAGGGCCTACCTTCTTCAACCCCAGGCCGTCCTCACGACGCAGGGTCTGGTGGACAGGATCCTTCAAGCCGACGGGATTACGCGGGAAGAAGTCGAAGCCCAACGGGCCAAGCTGCGTCTCTTCGAGGATCTCCTGCGTGTGCCCGAAGACCAGATGGATCGTTTCGTCGCCGAGCACGATGGCGAGCTCGACGAGGTCTTCTTCCAGCTCGCCGCCCTGGCGCTTCGAAACACGCCGGACGAGCGGGCACAGAAGGCGCTCGCCGATCGGATCGACCGGGCGATCTCGGCCTGTTCGTTTGGGAAGCGGATCCTGGCTCAGGAGGCCGAGCTGCGGGCCGCGGCTGAAAGCCTTCAGGACGCCGGCCCGCAGCTCACCCGGGAGAAGCTCCTCGAGCTTGTGATCGCCGCCGCCAGCAAGGATCGCCTGGCGGCGCTGGCCAGCCTGGCGCGACCGGCAATGGACTACACGTTCTTCTCGCTCCTCACCGATCGAATCGAGAAGGCCGCCGGGGCCGAGAAGGACAAGCTCACCGCGCTGCGCGCTGGCCTGCTGGAGGCGACCCAACGAATCGATGAGGCCCAGCAAGCGCACGTGGGGCGGGCAGCCGAGCTTCTGAAGCAGGTGGCGGGGGCCAAGGATCTCGACCTGGCTCTCCAGGCTGTTCTGCCGCTGGTCGATGAGGTGTTTCTAGGAGTCCTGGAGGCCAACCTGCGGGCGGCCCGCGAACGCGGCGACTCGACCACCGCTGCGCGGCTCGCTGAGATTTCCTCGCAGCTTCAAGCGATGGCCCGGGAGTCGTTGCCCCCGGGGATCCGGCTGGCGCAATCGGTCTTGGAGCAGGAAAACGAAGACGAGGCGCGGTCGATCCTGGAGGGGGCCTCCGCCAGCATCGATGCGGACGTGTTGGGTGCGCTGATGGGAGCTGCGGAAAGCCTGGAGAAAGAAGGCGATCCCGAGGGGGCCCAGCGGCTGCGGCGGCTGCACCGCCACGCCCTCGGCCTCTCGATGCGGGCGCGGATGGCGCCGCAGGGCGGCACGAGCTGAGAACGGCGGGCTCGCGCCACCTCAGACTGCGCATAGCCAAGCCGGGCAAGGCCATCCCGTCTCGGTGGGGCCTCCGAGGCGGGCCGATTTGCGGGGACGCGGGACGAGAGAATGGGTCTGGTCGCGCATCCGGCTCGGGAGACCCCAGCGTAGGCCTCCACAATCGGCGGGGGATGTCTCGTGCTCGGTCAGGGAGCCTTCGGCATCCATTGTGCGGCCCGGCGTTGTGGATGATCTGGATCGGGGGTAGGATGAGGTTGAGAGGGGGAGTGGGATCCCTCAAGCGGCGAATGACCCCGGAATGCATGCTATGCCGATTTGGACGCGCATAACACGCTGCAGCGGGCGGATTTCGCGGAATTGGGGCTGGTAATCGGATGAATCGATCGGATATGGAGATGGGGGTCCATAGAATCACTAGTTGAACTAAGCGCTTCGCGCAGGGTGAGTGCATCGCTGCGCGTTCTTCGATAAGCTTCCCATCTTCTTGCGCACGGCTATATTTCCTGGGCAACCCTCTAGACAGGAGATGTAGCCATGACGACCCTACGGCAACGATACATCGAAGATCTGCAATTGCGCGGTCTGTCTGCCCGGACGCAGGATTCCTACGTGCGCGTGGTGCGGCAACTGGCGGAGCACTATGGCAAGTCCCCGGAGGTGATCAGCGAGGAGGAGCTGCGCCAATACCTGCTCTATCTCAAGAATGAGAAGCACGCGGCGCGCAACACCTGCACCCTGGCCTTGTGCAGCCTGAAGCTCTTT
>DATEAV010000009.1:0-8340 GCA_035288185.1 Anaerolineales bacterium
AATGGCCGAAGAGTCGTTCCCGAATCTGACCGGTGTCTTCTCGGTGGTCCCCACGCCCTTCGACGCGGAGGGCAACGTTGACCTGCCGAGCCTCAGGCGCGTCGTCGATCTCTACATCGGCGCCGGGGTGGATGGGCTCACGGCGCTCGGCGTGACGAGCGAGGCGGCCAGCCTCGACGACCGCGAGCGGGCTCTCATCCTGGGGACGGTCCTCTCGCACGCCGCCGGCCGCGTTCCCGTAGTCGCTGGAACCATGGCCGACGGGCTCCAGGTCTGCATCGAGCGCAGCCGAGCCGCCATCGCCGCCGGCGCGGCGGCGGTGATGGTCAGCCCGCCGCGTCTGGCCAAGCCCAATATGGAGGCGGTCATCGCCCACTATCGTGCTCTGGGTGAGGAGGTGGGCGCCGAGATCGTCGTTCAAGACTACCCACCCGTCTCGGGGTTCACGATGGAGGCCTCCCTCCTGGTGCGCATCGCCTCCGAAGTGCCTCTCGCCCGCACAATCAAGCTCGAAGACCCGCCGACCCCTCTCAAGGTGGCCCGCATCCTGGCGCTGTCGGCAGGCGCCCCGCTGCGGATCCTCGGAGGCCTTGGAGGGGTCTTCCTTCTCGAGGAGCTCGTGGCCGGCGCCGCAGGGACGATGACGGGCTTCGCCTACCCGGAGATGTTGGTCTCCATCGTGTCCGAATTCCGCGCCGGCCGAGCCGCGCACGCCGCCGACCTCTTCTACCGCTACGTGCCGCTGATGCGATTCGAATTCCAGGAAGGGATTGGCATCGCGATCCGCAAGGAAGTGCTGCGCCGCCGGGGCGCCCTGGCGAACGCGGGAGTCCGCGCGCCCGGGGCGCCGCTCGACGGGGGCACCCAATCGGCGTTGGAAAGCATCCTCACCTGGATGAAGGAAAGACAGGGAGCCGAATGGATCTCGGTCTGAGCGGGAAAGTGGCGATGGTGTCGGGGGCGAGCCGCGGCCTCGGCTTCGCGGTCGCCCGGGCGCTGGCAGCCGAGGGGGCGCGCGTCTCCATGCTGTCACGCCAGGCTTCCGCGATCGGCGAGGCGGCCCAGCGGATCGAACGCGAGACCGGCAGCCAGGCATTTGGCGTAGCGGGCGACGTTGGCTCGCTTCAGGCGATCGAGCACTGGCACAAAGCCACGCTGGAACGATTCGGCGGCGTCGATCTCGTCTACACCAGCAGCGGCGGCCCGCCGCCCGGGCCGATCCTCGGCTTCGGCGATGACGCCTGGCAGCAAGCCTTTGAGCTGCTCGTCCTCGGCGTCATTCGGATCGTGCGGGCTGTGCTGCCATCCTTGGAGCGCGGCGGCAGCATCCTGCTGGCCACTTCGTCATCCGTCAAGGAGCCGATCCCCAATCTCGGCCTGTCCAATGTCCTGCGCCCCTCCGTCGCCGCCCTGGCCAAGAGCCTGGCCATCGAGCTGGCCCCGCAACACATCCGGGTGAACCAGATCATCCCCGGTCGGATCGATACCGGCCGCGCCCGCGAGCTCGACGAAGCGAACGCCCGCCAGCACGATATTCCTGTCGATGAGCAACGGGCGCGCTCCATCGCTGCCATCCCGCTCGGCCGCTATGGAGAAGCGGAGGAGTTTGGCCGGGCGGCCGCCTTCCTGCTCTCCGACGCCGCATCCTACATCACAGGTGCCACGCTCCAGGTCGACGGCGGTATGATCCGGGCAATCCAGTGAAGCCACCAAATCTACGACCGCGGAGAGCACGGAGCACGCGGAGTATTCTGTGAAATCTCTGCGCCCTCTGCGTGCCACTCGCCCCGGACGCACACCTGCCCTGCCGTCTCGCACCGGCGTGCCGCCGGGCTTCGCGGCACGAACGGTGGCGGGCGGTGCCAGGGAGTGCCGGGGTCCGCGGTGAGATGTCCGACATGAGCTTGATGCGGAACATGCTCCTCTGGGGCTCGCAGCAGGCATGGCTGCGCGACAGCGCCATGCGGCGCCCTTTCGTCCGTCGCTCCGTCTCCCGCTTCATGCCGGGTGAGCGCCTCGAAGACGCTTTGGGAGCCGCGCAGGCGCTGCAAGCCCAGGGCATTGGGACAATCCTGACGCACCTCGGCGAAAACCTCACCGACCCGGCCGAGGCCGACGAGGTCACCCGCCACTATCTCGAGGCCCTCGAGGCGATCCACGCCGCCGGCCTCGATGCCCAGATCTCGGTGAAGCTCACCCAGCTGGGCCTCGACTTCGACGCCGAGCGCTGCCAAGCCAACTTGCTGAGCCTCCTTCAGCGCGCCGATCCCATCGGCAACTTCGTCTGGATCGACATGGAGAGCTCAGCGTATGTGGAACGGACCCTCGAGCAATATCGGATTGCGCGTCGCCGATCCTCGCGCGTGGGCGTCTGCCTGCAGACCTACCTGCGGCGCACCGCGGCCGATCTGGAGTCCCTCCTGCCCCTTGGGCCGGCCATCCGCCTGGTGAAGGGCGCCTACAAGGAGCCGCGGGAGATCGCCTTCCCGCGGAAGGCCGACGTCGACGAGAGCTTCTTCGCCTTGGCGCAGCGATTCCTGACGGCCGACCTCCAGGCTCCCGGTGCCCTCCTCGCCGTCGGCACGCACGACTCGCGCCTGATCGGGCGAATCACGGGCACGCTCGCGCATCGGCCAGCGGCAGCGCAAGTGGAGTTCGAGATGCTATACGGGATCCAGCCGCGGCTCCAACAAGAGCTGGTCCGCACGGGGCGACGTCTCCGGGTGTTGATCAGCTACGGCGAGTGGTGGTTCCCCTGGTACATGCGCCGCCTGGCCGAGCGGCCGGCCAATGTCCTCTTTGTGATGAGAAACCTGTTCGCCGGCTAGCGGTCTGGCCCGCCGACGTCGGTCCGCCCCCCGAACGATCCTCACCGCAGAGACCGCTCGAAGCGCAGATCTCTTCTCAACAAAGCTCTGCACAATCGACTTCCTCGGGGTGCTCGTGCAAGGAGAACAGGGCCCGGGGCGCATCGCCCTGTGATATCTGTCACGCGCTCGACTTCGTGATGGATGTCACCATGAGTACAGCGCACCTATTGAGAGGGTCATCGTGGAATGCTACGCTTCCGCTCTATCCTCAAACGCGCCGTCCTGGAGGCGAATGCATGCTCAGAACCTTGCGCCCTGCTCTCGTTCTCACCGTGCTCGCCCTTGCCGCCCTGGCGTGTGAGGGGGGTTCGGTCCTTAACACTTCCCTCCGTTGTTCGGGCCTTCAGTGCGAGGGCTCGATGGAAAGGCTCACCGGGTCCTATACATTCGATGTCACTTCGAGCGCGATCGGTGTCGGCGACGCCATCCCGGTCACGGTCGAGCTCACCAGTGGCGCCGGCCGGGTCGAGGTGTCCCTGACGGCGCCAGATGGAACGACGGCCAGTGGTGTGGCGTCGCCTGGCGCGCCCACGACGGTGACCGGCGTAGCTACCGGAATGTCGACCGCAGTGGACAGCGGCGAGCTCGACGAGGATGGATTCAGTGTGTCGAGCCAAGCATACGGTTTTCAGATCGTCCTTACCGCGTTGGACGAGTCGGCGGAAGATGTAGTCTACCGCCTGACATACAGCCTCCCCTAACGTTATCATAGGCTCCCGGCGGGCCGGGCTGGCCCGCCTGAGCTGCCGAACCTCAGGCCCGAGGGCGCCCAGGGGATTGCCCTCGGGCCCTCTCGTTCAGGCCGCAAGCCCGCTGGGCCCCGCTTGTCGGTCGGCACGCTCGAAGGCTACAATGAGAGCGATCCGTAGGGCCTCGCCCGCCCCGAAAGGTCGCTCCATGCGCGCCTCCAGCCACTCCGATCTCCATCTCGGCCGCGCTGGCGATTGGGCGTTCATCCTGACGGTCGCCGCCGGCTACGTCTCGACGCTCTTCATCCGCCCCTTCCCCTATTCCCCGGCGGAGTTCATCACCCTGCTGGCACTCGGCGCGCTGTATGTGACCATCGGAACCGTCGGCATCCGCCTGTTCGATCGCCTGCATTCGCGCCCCGCCTGGCTGCTCTACTTTGCCATCGAGATCGCCCTGGCAATGGTCATGCTGTTCCTGGGCGCGTTTGGCGGCTCCCTTTGGCTGATCACTCTGCCACTGGTCAGCCAGAGCGTCCTGGCCCTGCCTCGCCCATGGACCATGGTCGTCTCGGCCGCGGCCGTCGTGTTTGGGTTCACCGTGCCTCTCGGGTTGCTGGCCGGCTGGGCCTCGGCCCTGCCCAGTACGATCTTCTTCCTGACGGGCGTGTTCTTCGTCGTGATCTTCACCCAAATCGCGCTACACGAGCGACAGGCCCGCGGCGAGGTCGAGCGCCTGGCGGCCGAGCTGGCTCAGGCCAATGAGAAGCTGCGTCAACACGCGGTCCAGGCGGAGGAACTGGCGACAGCTAAAGAGCGCAACCGGTTAGCGCGGGAAATCCACGACAGCCTGGGCCACTATCTGACAGTGATCAACGTTCAATTGGAGGCGGCCCGGGCCATTCATGACGAGGATCCGGAGAAGAGTCTGGAGGCGATCCACAAAGCGCAAAGCCTGGCCCGCGAGGGCCTGGCCGACGTGCGGCGCTCCATCGCCGCGCTGCGCGCCTCTCCTATCGACGAGCGCCCCTTGCCAGAAGCGCTCGAAGCCCTCGTGGAAGAGTGCCGGGCGGCCGGCCTTTTCGCCGCCCTGGCCGTCTCGGGCAGCCCGCGGCGCATCTCCGCACAGGCCGAGCGAGCCCTCTACCGCGCCGCGCAAGAGGGGCTCACCAATGTCCGCAAGCACGCCCGGGCCTCGCGCTGCGATGTCCAGCTCGATTACGGCGGCTCTTCCGTGCGCCTGATCATTCAGGATAACGGCGTGGGCGCCGGCGAAAACACCGAACCGCCAGGGTTTGGGCTTCTGGGAGTGCAGGAGCGGGCGGAGCTCCTGGGCGGCAGGGTGAGCATCGCCTCAATGCCGGGCTTGGGCTTCCGCCTCATGGTGGAGCTTCCGGCATGAACCGCATCCGCCTTCTCCTCGTCGATGATCAGGCGCTCTTCCGCGAGGGGCTGAGGACGCTGCTCTCCGTCCGGCCCGAATTCGAGGTGGTGGGGGAGGCCGGGGATGGAGAGGAGGCGCTGCGGCTGGCCAGTCAGCTCCGGCCAGCGGTCATCTTGATGGATCTGCAGATGCCGCGTCTCGACGGCGTCGAGGCCACACGGCGCCTGCGCCGCGAGTGCCCCGAGAGCCGGGTGATCGCCCTGACCACCTTCGACGATGACGAGTATGTCTTCGAAGCGCTGCGCGCCGGCGCGGTCGGATACCTGCTGAAGGACACGCCCTCCGAGAAGCTCATCGAGGCGATCCGCGCCGCGGCGCGAGGCGAGTCGTCTCTCCAGCCCTCCATCGCCGCCAAGGTGTTGGCCGAGTTCGCACGGATGGCACCGGCGCCGCCCTCCCCGACCTCCCCGCTGGCCGAGCCCCTCTCCGGCCGTGAGCTGGAGGTATTGCGCCTGCTTGCCTCCGGCGCCAGCAACAAGGAGATCGCCGCCGCGCTGGTGATCGCCGAGGGCACAGCCAAGAACCATATCACCAGCATCCTCGCCAAGCTCGGCGTGCGTGACCGCACCCAGGCGGCCTTGCGCGCCCGCGAGCTCGGCCTCCTCTAGCCCCGCACAACTCACCGCAGAGACCGCTGAGCAGGCAGAGTTGTCTGAGGATTCTCTGCGGGCTCCGCGCACTCTGCGGTGAATGATCCTCCCTCCCGACGGCCTCATCCACAGCATGACCCCTCCATGACCGTCACGCCCGAAGCATGACCCCCGGCCGTGACCAGCGGCACGTGCGCACCGACCCCCGCGGTGCTATCTTGAGCGCACAGGACGAACTCACAGGAGGCGCCATGACCGCCATTGTCGAAGTCGATCAACTGGTGAAGCGCTACCCCGGCGCGGCCGAGCCGGCCGTCGACAGGGTCTCGTTCGCTATCCTGCAAGGAGAGGTCTTCAGCCTGCTGGGGCCGAACGGGGCCGGGAAGACCACGACCATCTCCGTCCTCTCCTGCCTGCTCGAGCCCACCTCCGGCGACGCCCGCCTGGCGGGGCACTCCGTGCGCACCGAACCCCACGCGGTGAGGCGCGTCATCGGCGTCGTCCCACAGGACATCGCCCTCTACCCCACGCTCAGCGCCCGGCAAAACCTGATGTTTTGGGGCCGGATGTACGGCATGACCGGCGGCGAGCTCCGCCGGCGCGTCGAAGAAGTGCTCGAAACCGTCGGGCTGCGCGAACGGGCCAAGGAGCGCATCGAGGCCTACTCCGGCGGAATGAAGCGGCGCATCAACATCGCCGCCGGCTTGCTCCACCGGCCGCAGATCGTCTTCATGGACGAGCCCACCGTGGGCATCGATCCGCAAAGCCGGCGCAACATCCTCGAGATGGTCAAGCTCCTCAACGGGCAAGGCATGACGGTGCTCTACACCACCCACTACATGGAAGAGGCCCAGGAACTCAGCCACCGCATCGGGATCATCGACCACGGGCGCCTGATCGCCCTCGGCACGCTCGCCGAGCTCACCCGCCTTGTGGGCGAGAAGGACGCCGTCGAGCTGAAGATCGCCGCCGAGCACAGCACCCCTGAGCTTCTCGCCGCGCTGGGGCGCGTCCCGGGCGTCGAGCAGGTGACCGCCGATGACGGCACGCTGCGGCTCCTGGCCACCGACGCCAACGCCGCCCTGCCCGAGGTCATCATCGCTGCCAACAGCCGGGGCGTGCGCGTGGCGAACGTCGCCATCCAGGAGCCCAACCTGGAAGCCGTCTTCCTCCACCTCACCGGCCGGGCGCTGCGCGACTAGGAGGCCGCCATGATGAAGATGCTGCACATCGCCTGGAAAGACCTGATCGTCACCTTCCGCGATCGAGCCGCTCTCATCCTCATGCTCGCCGCCCCCTTCGTGCTCACGCTGGGCATGGGATTCATCACCGGTCGATTCTCCGGCGGCTCCGGCGACATCAGCGGCGTGCGTGATATCCCGGTGATCCTCGTCAACCTCGACGACGGCGAACTCAGCGAGGCCCTGGTGTCCATCTTCACCTCCGAAGAACTGCGTGACCTCTTGGAGCCGACCCTTACGGCCGATCTCGCCTCGGCACGGCAGCAGATCGATGACGACCAGGCCGCCTCCGCGGTGATCATCCCCGCCGGCTTCTCGGCCGGCGTCCTCCAACCGGCGGCCGGCGGCGGCTCGAGTCAGGCCGCCTCAATCGAGCTCTACATCAGCCCGGCTCGGCCGACCACGGCTGCGATCATCCGCTCGATCGTCGAGGGTTTCCTCAGCCAGGTGGAGACGGGCCGCATCGGAGGGGAGGTTGCCGTCTCCCAGCTCATCGCCACCGGCCGGCTGGCGCCCGAGGAGGCCATGTCAGCCGGTATCGAAATCGGCTCCCGCCTGGGCTCCGACCCCGCCGCCACGGCACTCATCACCGTGCGAAGCGTGAGCGGCCAGGCGGAGGAGCAGGCCCCCTTCGACCCGCTGGCCTACCTCGCCCCAGGCATGGCCTTGCTCTTCCTGATGTACACGGTCAGCCTGGGTGGGAGCAGCCTGCTGGCGGAGCAGCGCGAGGGGACCCTGCAGCGTATGCGCACCACGCCGACCTCGAGCTCCCAGGTGTTGGGCGGAAAACTGTTCGGCGTCTACCTGACCGGTGTGGCTCAATTGGTGATCCTGATCTCGGCCAGCGCCTTGCTGTTCCGGATCGACTGGGGACGCCCGCTGGACGTCTTCCTCCTGGTCTTGGCCGTTGTCGCCGGGGCGGCCGGTTGGGGCACGCTCCTGGCGGCCATATCCAAGACCCCCACCCAGGCGTCGAGCATGGGCATGGCCCTGATGCTGGCTTTCGGCATCCTGGGCGGATCCTTCTTCGGCGGCGCCCAGCTGCCGCTCCCGATGGAGATCCTGAGCAAGATCACCCCAAACGCCTGGGGGCTGGCCGGGTTCTCCGCCCTTGCCCTCGGCGGCACGCTGGGGGATATCCTGCCGAGCATCGGTCCTTTGCTGGTGATGGGAGCCATTCTGTTCGCCATCGCCGTCGTTCTCTTCCGCCGCCGCGGGCTTGGCCGGGGCTGAGGCGGAAGAGGGTCGGAGCGTTCCAATGAGCCGTATCCTTGCGATCGCCTGGAAGGATGCCCGTGTGCGCTTCTCGAACCGCGCCGAGCTCCTCTTCTTCCTGATCCTGCCGGTCGTCTTCACGGTCATCCTCGGCGGGGGAGCCATCGGAGGTAACCCCAATCCAGACCCGGGCGTGCCCATGGTCGCCGTGGATGAGGATCAGAGCCCTCGCTCGGCTGAGCTCCTGGGCGCGCTCCTTGAGTCGGAGGCTGTCCGCCTCGAGGTGCTGCCACG
>DATEAV010000010.1:0-6972 GCA_035288185.1 Anaerolineales bacterium
GTGCTTGCCGCGGGGACGGAGCCGCGCGACCGTGGAGGCGCGCTTCGCGGGGATCCTTATGCCTCAGCACGGTGCCGCGGAATCAGGCGGGCTTGACGGATCGACCGCTATTGGCTGCGGATCGGCCTGACCGGAAGTCACCGGCCAGCGCCTCCAGCGCGCCGTGGGCGCGGCGCTCAATCTCCTCGAGGGGCAGGGCGGCGATCGCCGAGAGGGGGAGCAACGGCTCCCACGCGGCGACGATCTCCTCGCCAAGAAAGTAGCCCGTCCCTGCGTAGCCGTCGATCTCGAGCCACGAGCCGAAGAACCGGTTGACCGGCTCACCGGCCTCGACGCTGCGAAGGAACTCGTCCGCTAGGCAAGCGCGATGGCGTCGGCACCAGCTGAGCCATGCCTCGATCTGCTCATCGACCGGTGCCGCGCGCACGCGCCTCCAGAGACGGAGAAAGAGGGGAAAGGTGTCGAGGATCGGGCTGGTCACGCGCGACAATGGGTGAAGGCGGTGATCGGTGATCAGTTACTCGGTGATCGGTTACTCTGTGATCGGGCGCCCTATTGAAGGCGCCTTCAAACCGATCACTGATCACCGATCACTCCTTCCCCTCAGCCTCCGCCGCTCAGGCGATAAACCGAGTCGCCGCTGCGGACTCGCTGGGTCGCCTTGATGGCCACCTCGCCCCCGGCCTTGCCCTGGGTCACCACCTCGTGCTCCACCTGCATTGAGGTGATCTCTTGCTGGAAGTCGGTGTGGCTGCCGAGGAAGTGGATGCTGTCGCCAACTCTCAGGTCCCCGCTGAGCTTGATGACGGCGACGTTGATCTTGTCGAAGACGTGAGTGACTTTTCCGACGAGCTCGCCGCTGGCCATGGCCTGTCCTCCTTGCCTGAGAGCCCGGCCGCTCGCTTGGCGCGGCCGGGCCGTGGCCTCTCCCCCCTATTGTCGCGCCAGATGCCCCTCAGGATACCCAGGTTCCCCTGATCGATCGCGTCGGGCTCCCGGGGGCCTTCACCGCTCGCCACCGAGAAAAGGAAGAGGGCGGCGTAGATGGCGAAGAGGACCGGATCGCCGAGCCTGGGGTGGGGTGCGATGGAGGAATCGGCCAGGGGGCAGCCGCCGTGGGGCCCTGGGGCGGACGCCCCGCCGGTTCATTGAGGCCTTGGAGTAGGCGGTGCGGTCGCGCGGCGCTTCTGTTTGATCGTCAAGAACGCGAGAATGTAATAGGCCCCGGCCAGGATGATGAGGGGAGAGTATCCCCACCAGAGAGCCAGGTACTCGCTCGCGCCTCCTACCATGGTGCCGAGGAGGTTCGCTCCGTACGCAAGCTCGGCGCGCTCGGTGTCGCGGAATAGCGTGCCGTAGATCAGATTGGCAAAGAAAACGGGCGCGAACAAGAGCGCAATCGCAAGGGCGTAGCGGAAGACCACGTTCTCCAGGAGAAGGGAACGCGGCGGCAGGGCCCAGTTGGCCAGTAGGGAAGCGAGCAGCAGCCCATAGAGGAACTCGAGCCGCCGGATGTGGAACCGCTGGACGATGGCAATCGCCAGCAAGACCACAACGAGGATCCCGAAGAAGACGAGCGAGTTGACGAGCCAAGTGGAGCCGAAGAGAAGGAGGAACTGGACGAGGCTGCGCGCCTCCAGAAGCGTGAACGCGCACCCCATGAGGAAGAACGGCCAGTTTGTTCGGCTGAACGCGCCCGATGGAGAAATCCTGCGCAGGTAGATCAGGGAGAAGAGCAGGATGAGGGCCAACGTCAACGAATAGAACGCGGGGAGCGAGGGTTGCCGCAGGTAGAGGAATGGCCAGTCGTCGGTGGCCGGGAAATCCGCGGATGGTGAGACGGAGCTTATCCCCGGGTAGCTCAGGTCGATATCGGCGGCCATTGGGCCGGCGAAGATGGTGGCGAACGCCAAGGACGAGAAGTGCGGGTCGGTGTATCGATGGAGCACGACGGGCTCCCCGAAAGTCGAGGCGGCCATCGTCGAGATCCGGTCGATCAGCCAGGGGTATCGATAATAGTTGTAGACCACAAACAGGCCGCGGGGCGTGAGATGGTCGCGCACGCTGGCGAATGCCTCGCGAGTGAACAAGAAGCTCTCCAGGCGCACGCTGCTGAAGCTTGAACTGAGGACGAGCGAATCGGGGAGCGCGAAGACGATCAGGTCATAGTCTTTCTCGACGCGTTGAAGGAAGGCGCGCGCATCTTCGATGTAGACCCTCACCCGCGGATCGGCGTACGGCCGGTCTGGATGGTAGCGCTCCCCCAGCATGACGATCTGCGGATCGATCTCAACTGCGTCGACATGGCCGGCGTGGTTCGCCAGGGCGGTGGCGACATCGTTGCCACCGCCGGAGCCCACCACCAGCACTTCAGGATAGGAAGGGCTCTGAGCAAAGGCCGCGTAGGGAAGCTCATAGAAGGGCTCGCGAGTCTCGTCGCTGCTGAGTTCCTGATGGCCCACGCCATTGGCCTGAAGGATGTAGTGATCTGCACGCCCTTCCCCCTGCCTTCCGCACACCCGGGTTGGCATGTCCCCTTCAACTTGCAGGAGCGTCAGGCGATAGTACGGCGACCACAAGTTGCAGAAGGAGCGGTCTGCCGTGGCCGTGACTGCGACGACGCCAAGAAGCAAGATCGCGTTGGGGCCGAAGCGGCGGCCTCGCGGAAGGAATGGCAGCAAGACGCAAGCCAGCAGGAGGAACCAGATCCACGCCGGGAGGGAAGCGAGGCTGATCAACGTGAACGCAACGATTCCGAGAAGGCTCCCCGCAATGCTGACGGCATAGGCGCGCAGTGGAGGCAGGCGGGTGAGGGACAGGCCGAGCTCCTGGCCGAACGCCGAGAAGACCCCCGTGACACTGATGAAAACCAGCGGAAGGAGCACGGCTGGCGGCAGAACCACCACGCCGGGGGTGCTGGTGAAGTAGATGTAGTCCTCGTACCGAGGATTGACCTGTGCCCGGGTGAAGAGCACGAGCACCACAATGGCGAACAGCCCTGCGGGGGTCCACTGGATCAAACGCCGAGGGTGCCGTCCGAGGAGCGTTCCAGCCCCAAGTCCAAGCAAAGCGCCGAGAAGGACGAAGTTCGTGAAATAGCCCAGGTACAAGATGTAGGCCGGATACCAACGGATGAAGACCAGTTCCGCGTAGAGAGCCAGGAAACTGGCCAGGAGCAGCCGGATGACATCGGGATTGATCTTGGACCGGCGCACGAGGTCCCTCAGGGCGTGCTGCGTGCCCGGCAGCGCTCGGGTCTCTTGGAGAAACCCAGGGTCTCTAGAATCCCTGGTCCGATGCGCCCGCCGCTAGCGCGCTCGGTTCATGCACCCGGGTGAGCGTCGCCACCGAGAGCAGGAGGAGGACGGCGTAGATGGCGAAGATCACCAGGTAGCCAAGCCCGGGGCGCAGGCCGTTGAAGAAATCGGCCATCGGGCCACCGATGCCGGCGCCCACGATTCCCGCCCCGGCCCCGGCCAGATTCGAGATTCCCAGATAGCGCCCCGCTTCCTGCTTGGGCGCCAGGTCGGTGCCCAGCGCCCAATTGGCGGCGTAGAAGGTGCCCGTCCCTAGGCCAATGATGCATCCGCTCACGATCACCAGGGGCACGTTGCGGGCGAAAAGAAGCAGAAAGGTGCCGGCGGCCGCGATCAGCCCGGCGTAGGCCACCAGGCGCTTGCGGCCGATCCGATCGGAGAGCCGGCCGCCGAAGAGCGCGGATGGAAGTAGGAAGAGCGCCACGACGGCCAGAAGCACCGTTGTCATCGTGGCCGCGTTCGGAAGATGCAACACGTCGGCGAGGAAGTATTGGGCGAATCCCTGGATCGACCCGACCGCCGCCAGGAAGAGCAGGCGGTTGACGACCCACCAGATGAACGAGCGCTGCCCGCGGGCCTGCTCGCCAATGCCCACCCACGCGCCCAGGTAGACGCCGATGAGGATCGAGCCTGCCATCCCCGCCAGCCCGGCCAAGCCCACCAGGAGGATCTGCGTGCTTTCGCTCACGCCGGCCTCGCCGAGAGCGCGGCCGGCGTAGCCGACAAACCAGACCGCGAGGCGGGTGACGAAGACGAAGATCGCCGTGAGGCCCACGAGCCGGAGCATCCGGCCCGCTATGGCGCCGGCAGGCTTCTCCTTGAGCGGCTCCTCGTGGACGAAGATCACCGTGATCAGCATGGTGATCAAGAAGCCGCCCATCACGATGCCGATCGCCACCCAGATCCGCCCGGCGTCGATGAGCGGGCCAACGACAAGAACAAGGAAGACCGGCAGCAGCTCCATCACCGCCTTAACGCCGGATGACCGGCCTCGTTGATCCTCGGGGACCAGGTCGGGGATCAGGCCCTGGAGCGCACCGTGCCCGATATTCGAGGAAACTTGCAGCAGCACGATGCCCACCAGAAGCACCAGGTAGGCGGCGCTCACGCCGATGACCGGCTGCACAGTGTTGTCGAGGGCGGATCCAAGGAAGAGAGGCGAGGCGCCAATGATCAGGAGGAAGAGGATATTGAGAAGAGCGCCGGAGAAGATGAACGGCCGCCGCCTTCCCCAGCGAGAGGTGCTGCGATCGCTGAGCATTCCGGCCATCGGCTGCACCAACATGGCCACCGCCAGGCCATACACCCGGATACTCGCCAGGTAGGTGTTCTTCGCCTCCGGTGGCACGAAGAGGGCCACCAGATAGGGAAGGATCACCGGGGTGATGCTTCCGGAGGCAATGTTGATTCCCAGCCAGTAGATGTTGATGGTGATGTGGTCATACCATCGGAGGGTGGTCTTCATGGGACAGTTTCCTCTGGGGGCGGACGCCGGATGCGGATGACGTCGCGGATCTCGCTGCGGAGCTTTTCGGCCTTGGCCATCGCTTCCACCAGCATCGCCTCGGCCCGGTCGTCGCCGAGGGGACGGTTCTCCCAGGCCCGCAACAGGACCTCATGGAGCTGGTCGACGTTGTGCTCCAGGATATCGAGCACGGCATCGGTGGTCACCTGGCGGGAGGAGAGCTTAACGTGCGGCCCGGCGGCGAGCCCAAAGCTGGCGGTCTCGTCGGCCGAGAGGAGCACCGGTGGGGCGGTGAAATCGAAGCGCGAATCCG
This sequence comes from Anaerolineales bacterium, assembly GCA_035288185.1. Taxonomy (GTDB): domain Bacteria; phylum Chloroflexota; class Anaerolineae; order Anaerolineales; family E44-bin32; genus DATEAV01. The sequence continues at coordinate 5,096 of DATEAV010000010.1, forward strand.
CCTCCAACTCGCGTTGAAACGATTCGCGATCGAGGTCCATGGCCAGGCCTTCAGTTCTCAAGGTGAGCCAAAGCCGTTCGACGGGCAGATAGATCTCGGGATCGTTTTCCAGGATGTCGATCGAACGGGCGAGGGTGGTGGCGTCCAAGGCCGGGGCTCAGAGGCGGAATTGCTCACCGGGCATAAGGACGTGGGGGATGGCGCTGGTATCCGCCAGCACCCGATCTGCCCAGGCATGCGGATCCTGGGCGATCAGGTCCCACGTGTTGTAGTGGATGGGAATCACGTGTTTGGGCTGAAGGAGCAGGACGGCCCGCAGTGCGTCGTCGGGTCCCATTGTGTAGTTGTCGCCGATGGGCAGGGCCGCCAGGTCGATCCCCTCCTCACCGATCAGGCGCATGTCACCGAAGAGCCCAGTGTCGGCGGCGAGGTAGATGCGGAGGCCCTCCGACGTAGTGAGGAGGAAGCCCACGGGGTTGCCGCCATCGGCGCCATCGGGGAGGGCGGAGCCGTGCAGGGCCAGGGTCAGCTTGAGGTAGCCGAACGGGTGGCGGTGCCCACCGCCGATGTGCTGGGCGTGTGTGGTCACACCTTTGCTCTCAAACCAGGAAGCAATCTCGAAGTTGCTGATGACGGTGGCGCCGCAGCGTTGGGCGATGGCAAGGGCGTCGCCCGTGTGGTCCCCGTGACCGTGCGAAATCCAGATGTAGTCGGGCGAGAGGGTTTCGGGTTTAGCCATCGCCGAGGGGTTATCGGTCAGGAAGGGATCCACCAGGATATGCTTCCCTGCCACATCGAGGCCGATGGTGGCGTGGCCAAACCAGGTGAACGTGACGCTCATGCGGCGCCTCCTCCCTCAGGCTGTGACCTCGTCCTGGAGAAAGTATAGGCGAGGGGCGGCGGTGGTGTCAAAAGCCCCGCTTCTGTGGGAGTGCGGCCGAGGGCGTTTTCACTCGGCCCTGGTAGTAGGCGCAGACGTCTTGGAGAGGGCACCGGTCGCAAGCCGGCCTCCGGGCGTGGCACACCTCGCGGCCCAGGCGGATGAGGTTGAGGTGGGCGGCGCGATGGGCCTCCGGCGGGAACAAGGGGGAGAGGTGATCGTGGGCGGCTTCGGCGGTCATGCGTTCCGGCCGCAGGCCAAGGCGGCCGCTGACGCGGTGGATGTGCGTATCGACCGGGAAGGCAGGCTGACCCAGCGAGAAGAGCAAGACGATGGCGGCTGTCTTCGGGCCCACCCCTTTGAAGCGCACAAGCCAGGCTTTGGCTTCTGCCGGGGGCAGCAGGCGGAGGAACTCGAGATCCAGATTTCCCCGCTCGGCGGTGATCGCCTGGAGCACAGCCTGAATCCGAGGCCCCTTCTGGTTGGCCAGGCCTGCCGAGCGGATCGCTCCCGCCACTTCTTCCGGGGGAGCGTCTCGAACCGCCTCCCAGGTGGGGAATTGGCTGCGAAGTGCCTCGAAGGCCCGATCCCGATTGAGGTCATTGGTGTTTTGAGAGAGGATCGTAGAGATGAGCTCGTCCAGCGGGGCAAGAGGGCGGCGCCACTGCGGCTCGCCGTACTGCCGGAGCAGACGGCGATGAACCCGGCGAGCCAGGCGTTTGGCGGAGTCCATGCGGCGATTGTAGCCGGGGTGGATAATCTCAGGAAGTGGTGTCGCGAGGGATGGTGTTTGACCTTTCTCTGATGTCTGCTATACTTCGAAAGCACCTCCCGCGGACCGGACGGACTCCAAGCTCCTCTCTCGGCGCACCTGACCGGGATTGCGCCGGCGTTGGGGCGTGGTCTCCCTGTCTGGCCGGGGGTGACGGAACCGGTTGTGACGATCGGGTTTCCCCCGGAGGGACACCGACGCCAGCGCTTCCTCTCGGCCGCCTCG
>DATEAV010000011.1:0-3920 GCA_035288185.1 Anaerolineales bacterium
ACGATCCGCCGCTGGGAGTCCGTGCGGCGAGGGGAGAAGCGCTACATCTTCCCGTTCCAGGAGAACGCCGACGTGATGTTCAATTCGGCCCTGGCCTACGAGGGCTCGGCGCTCGCGCCCCTCGCCGAGCCGCTCCTCCGCCAGGTCCCCTTCGGCACGGAAGGGCACGTCGAAGCCAAGCGCCTGCTCACATTCCTCGAGTGGTTCCTGCCGCTCGATCCGGAACTGATCCCCGACAACTCGATCCTACGCGAGTTCCTCGGCGGGGCGATTCTCCAGAAGTTCGTTCCCTGGCAACCGCCGCGCCCGTGAGGGACCAGCGGGGGATCCGTAGGGTGGCGGGTGGGCCCGGGCATCCTCCAAGGTGTGGTGGGTTGTTGCAGAATTGTCAGGTGGTTGAAATGCGCGTTTGGGTACAGGATGTGATAGTCTGTAAGAAAGCCGCTTCTCCGGATTCCCTGCGCTGACCGCGCAGGGCAGCGCCGCGCACGGCCTCCGGAGCCGAGGATGGAATCCGCAGGCAGGGTAGCGGATTGAGCGATGGATAGTCTGGCCGGTAGAGTCTTTGGTCGCTACTACCTTCTGGAAGAGATCGGCCTGGGCGGGATGGCAACCGTCTACAAGGGCTTGGATCTCGACACCGACCAGAAGGTGGCGGTCAAGATTCTCGCGCCCGCCATGGCACGCACGCCGCAGCTCAAGGCCCGCTTCGAGCGGGAGATCAAGCTCCTGCGCACGCTGCGGCACCCCAACATCGTCCCCATCCTGAGCTTCGGCGAAGAAGACGGCCACTCCTACATCGTCATGCCGTTCTACGCGAACGGGACTCTGCAGGACCGGCTCGGCCGCGGGACGCTCAACCCCCGCGAGGGCGGCCGATTGATGGGCCAGGTCTCGGCCGCTCTCGAGTATGCCCACCGTCAGGGGATCGTCCACCGGGATGTGAAGCCCTCCAACATTCTCCTCGACCAAGATGAGAATGCCATGCTCTCTGATTTCGGCTTCGCCCAGGTGCAGGACGCCTCTCTCAGCCTCACCGGCTCGGCCCTGATCGGCACGCCGGCTTATATGTCACCCGAGCAGTGCACGGGCGACCCGGTGGACGCCCGCTCCGACCAGTATTCGCTCGGGGTCATCCTGCATCAGATAACCACCGGCAAGCTCCCCTTCGACGCCGACACGCCGATGGGCCTCGTCGTCAAACACGTCAACGCACCCCTCACCCCGCCGCGGCTGATCAGCCCCAATCTCCCCGAAGCCGTGGAGGCGGTGCTGATCAAATCGATGGCCAAAGACCCGGGCCACCGCTTCGCCTCGGTCGCCGAGATGAATCGCACCCTCCAGCGCTCGCTGACGGATGCGTTCGACTCACAGGGCCGGCTGCGGCCGAACCGCACCCCGGTGCCCCGGCCAGTGATGCCGACCACTCAGCCGCTGCCGGGAGCCGCTCCGAAGACACCCACCCCCATGCCGGCATCCCGGCCATGGTATCGAAGGCGCGGCCTGGCGCTGGTCACCGTCCTCCTCGTCCTCGGCTGCCCCACCGCGGCGCTGGCGTTCGGCAACGGCACCCTCACCCAGTGGCTGGGCGGCGCCCAGGCGGCCCATGCCACCCAGGATCTCGTGGGGACGATTGACGCCCTCTCCACCCAGATCTCGAACGACCCGTCCGCGCTGACCGACGGGCAGATCGGCACCGCCGTCTATCAGACGATGACGGCCGGCGGCGCCTTCGACACAGCCACCGCCGAGGGCACTCCCATCGGCACGGCCGGCGATGAGACGTTGCTGGCCGGGACGGTTTCGCCGACCAGCTCGGGATCCCGTTCCACCGGATTTGGCACGCCCACCCGGACGCCCACGGGCTCTTCCGGGGGCGGGGCAGGCCCCTCCCCAACGCCCACCCGCACCCCGACGCCCACTGCAACGTCGACAGGCATGCCCAGCAACACCCCGGGGCCCTCGCCCACGCCCACCCTCGTGCCCACCAATACCACGGCTCCGACGGCAACGAATACGGTGGCCCCCACCCCGACGAGGACGCCGCGTCCTCCAACGCCGACATCAGGTCCGCCGACACCCATCGACCCCGCCGATTGCAAGTGGCAAGAGAACCATCCTCGTTACTGCACTCCGACGCCCACTCCCGACTAGTCTCCCCTTTTCCGCGCGAAGATCCCGTCGTTCCGGGGAAAACCGGAACCCAGGTGCCCGCGGCTCGTGTGCGTGTCTGGACCCCGGCCTACGTGGGGGTGACGGGCCAAACACTCGTCGTTCCGGCGAAAGCCGGAACCCAGGCGCGCGGCTCGTGTGCGTGTCTGGGCCCCGGCTTACGCCGGGGTGACGAAACGAGCACCCGTCCTTCCGGCGAAAACCGGAACCCAGGCGCGCGGCTCGTGCGCGTGTCTGGGCGCCAGCCCCCGCACACGTGTCCACCATTTGTCCCGTCCGTACATCCCCCAGTTCCCATATCCTTACCGTTGCCCAATCCCCCATCTGGGGTTATCGTTACCGGAAGCGGGAGGAGCGCATGAGCGACCAGGCGACCGTCACCGACCAAGAGCTGCTCGAAGGCCTGCTGAGGTCCGCCTCGCGGACCTTCGCCATCAACATCCCCATGCTGCCTGGGCTGCTCCGGGACGCTCTCACCCTCGGCTATCTCCTCCTGCGCAACGCCGACACGCTTGAGGATGCTTACCGCTGGCCGAAGGAGCGCCGGATGGCCGAGCTCGAACGGCTCCACGCCCTTCTGCGCCACCCGGATGAACAGGCCGCCCAGGACTTCGCCGCCCGCTTCCAGGCCGAGACGGGCCTAACGCCCGGCCCCGACCTGGATCTTCTCCGCCAAACGCCCTATCTCCTGACGGAGCTGAGCCGGCTCCCCGAAGCCTACACGCGCGAGGTCTTGAGCCACGTGGCGCGCGTCATCCTGCGCATGGAGAAGTGGGTGGCGCGCCACGACGATGCCAACCACCTGCAGATCGAACGCCTCAGCCAGCTCGATGACTACTGCTACTCGGTCGCCGGGATCGTCGGCGAGCTGGTCACGTCCCTGATCGCCCTCTACCGCCCGGCGCTCGACCGGACGCGCCTGCTCTTCCTACGGACGCTCGAGACCGGCGTGGGGGCTGGGCTGCAGCTGACCAACATCATCAAGGATGCGTTCCGGGATCACCTCGAAGGGCGTAACTACATCCCGCCCGAATACCTGCCGATCGACGGCCGGGGCTCGCTGGAGCGGATGAAGCCCATGTTTGCCTATGCCTACCGTCACCTCTGCCTGGGGGTCGACTACACCTGCGCCCTCCCGGAGCACGAGGTCGATATCCGCAAAGCGGTCTTCGTGCCGCTCCTGCTCGCCGCGGCCACGCTGGTTCACCTGCTCGAGCGGATCGAGGATCTATTTGCCGGGATGGAGGTGAAGATCTCGCGCGAGACGGTGGGCAGCCTGCTGGCCCTGGCCGACAGGAGCGCAGCGGAGAACCGGGCCGTTCGCCGGGCCTGGCAGGAAGTGAGCGGCCCGCTCCTCACCCTCCACACCGGCCTGGCCGCGCCGTAGGGGCGTTCAACCCTGGCACCGCCCGCCACCGTTCGTGCCGCGAAGCCCGGCGGCACGCCGGTGCGAGACGGCAGGGCAGGTGTGCGCCCGGGGCAAGTGGAGCGCAGAGATGCCGAATGAGTCTCTGCGCTCTCGGCGTTCTCCGCGGTGAAGCCCGGGCGATCGGGGCGGGCGGCAATCAGGCCATCAACCAGACGATGCGGATACGAGCGAGCGCACTACGCGCAGCAGGACCGTGGGGCGGAGCAGCTTCGCCGGGTCCTGGTAGGTGAGCATCACCTCCACGAGAAGGCGTGTCAGCTCCGGCCAGCGCTCGCAGGCCCGCAAGAACGGATCGAGGAGGAGGGGGTTCATGTAGAAG
>DATEAV010000012.1:0-25342 GCA_035288185.1 Anaerolineales bacterium
CACGCGCGTGACGAGGTTCTCCACTTGCCAGCCCGCCACGCCGGCCAGCTGGCTGTCGCGCTCGATCAGGAGGTAGGCCTTCTCGCCGAAGGTGGCCATGACGTCGGCCCGCGTCATTCGCTTGCGGCTGTGCGTGACGCGAGTGATGAAGCGGGCGATCTCCTCGGCGTCTTGCGGCCGGCCGCGGCGCACAACCAGCTGGCCCGGCAAAGCCGCCGCGGGGGCACGTAGCAGCGGTTCCTCCGGGCGGGGGATCTTGGCCCAGGCGTTCTGTACTTGCTCCCAGGTGGACTCGAAGGAGCCGTTGTTGTGGATTACCACCTTGGCAGCCTGCAGCTTGAGCGACTGCGGTGACTGGGCGGCGATCCGCTGGCGGGCCGCTGCCTCGGTGAGCGCCCGCTTGTGCATCAGGCGGGAGATTTGCTGGTCTTCCGGAGCCTCCACAACCCAGACCGTGTCGCATCCCGCGGCCAGATCCGACTCCAGCAGCTTGTACGCCTCGACGACGACCACGGCCTGGCGAGCGCGGCGGACCAGCAGATCGACGGCGTGGCCCACCAGGGGGTGAATGATCGCCTCGAGTTTTTCGAGCGCGTTGGGATCGGCGAAGACCAGCTTGGCCAGCCGGCCCCGATCGATCTGGCCCTCTTCATCGAGGATCCAATCCCCGAAGGTCTTGAGCACAATCGTGTAGCCGGGAGCGCCTTCGGCCATCGCACGGTGGGCCAGCGCGTCGGCGTCGATGCCGTAGCCGCCCAGGTGCTCGAGCATCTTGCGCACGACGCTCTTCCCGGTGGCGATGTTGCCGGTAAGGCCGATTACGTATTTCCCGGGCCAGCGGCTCAAGGGGGAATCTCCTGCGGCGAAGTCCTGGGGTCGATTCTATGCTCGCAGCGGGGGCTTGTCAAAGCCTTGTTCACCGCCGGAGCTGAGCGAAGTACACCTGGTCCTCGACGGCCAGGAAGACATCGTTCGGTGGGCCGAGCGTGACGGCGCTGGGAACCTCATCGAAGGCATCGGCCGGCCGGATCTGTCCCTGATAGACCAGGCGCATGCTGTAGAGGTAGATGCTTTCGCCGAGCGAATCCAGGAAGTAGAGCGCCGGCTCCGGTGGAGCACCGTAGACCATCTCCACGGGCGAGGCGCCGGGGATCTGGGCGCCCGACTGGACGCCCGGCCGGTCGTCCTGGAACTGCAAGTTGGGCTCGCAGTCCACCCGGATGTGCACCCCTCCGCCGGCGTCGTCCTCCACGGCCCGTCGGCAGCTCTCCACGTGGCCGTCGGCAAAGAGGATCAAGAGCTGGTCCTGGGCCAAGGCGATGTCAATGGCGCCGGAGAGGTCCAGCGCTTGCTCGGCGAAGTACAGTTGTGGGCTCTCGGTGAATAGCCCTCCGCTGGCGTCGTACAACCAGACGGAATTGGCCTCCGGGTCGAGCACGTAGAGGGTATCGCTGGAGACGTCAATGGCCTGGATGCGGCCCAAACCGGTGGCCGGGGGGCTCAGCTGGTTGTGCGCCGCGGGGTTGTCGGGAGCGCAGTAGACCACCGTGCCGTCCTCATCGACGGCGGCGATCCCTTGCGTCGGCTGGGCGCCCGGCTCGTCGAGGCCCACCAGGTCGACCGGGGCCGACATCTCCTCGACGCTTCCCGGGCCGCTCAAGCAATCGAACTCGCGATCGATCTCATAATCGCGGCCGGTGAACCAGGCGTGCCAGATCAGCTGGCGGGCGGAATCGAGAACGTAGAGATCCGAGGAAGTCGCGGCGAGGGCCGTGATATGCGCGCCGCTGCCAAACCCTCCGCTCACAGCCGGGCGGAAGTCCAGGCGGATGATCCGGTTGAGCGAATCCAGCGCAGCCTCCACCTGAGCGCGAAGGGTCTGTGATTCTTCCGTTTGGCCGTAGGACTCAGCGAGATCGAGCCAGCTTAGGGCCGAGTTCCAATCGGGCCAGGCCTCCTGCGCAGTGGGTTTCGTCTGGGCGGATACGGCGGCGGCCCGGGCCAGCCCCAGGTATTCGTCGAAGAGCTCGTTGCGGCCGCTCCGGAAATAGACGACGCTGGCGATGGTGACGATCACCAGGGGGACGGCTACGGCAGTGATGGCCAGGATGCGGGGCGAGAGCTCGCCCGGGCGCGAGGGCTCAGCCAACCCGGGAGCGAGGCGCAGGACGAATTCGCTCACCCGGGCACCCGCAACGCGAAGCCCCTCGGCGACCCGGCCTCCCAGGCCGCCGAGCGCCAGGCGCCACGCCGGGGGCTCGCGCGGCACGAACCGTGGGGTCGCTTGAGCGCGGCGCATGGGGGGCGTCGAGCCCGGCCGGGCCCGGAGGCGAGGCCGCGACGGCGCGGCGGCGGGAGCCGCAAGGGGGGGCGGCGCCTGCGAGGGTGACGGTTGAGCCGGCGCGGGACGAGGGGTGGCCGAGGCGCCCAGGGGTGGCGCCGGGCGAGCGGGCGCACGTGAGGGAGGCGCCACGGGTGAGACGGTGGGAGCGGGAGCCGCCGTGGGGGTCGGGCGCACCGCGGCAGCGGCGCGGGCTTTCACGGTCGTCGCGCCTGGCTGGGTGAGACGCACGAGAATTCCGGTGAGATCATTGGCCGAGGCGGCGACGAGCCGGTCGAGGGCCTGTTGGGGGTCGAGCCCGGAAAGGCCGGAGAGGGTGGCCTCCGACCAGCCAGGCGGAGGAGCGGTCGTGAGGATGAGCAGGTCGCCGGGGCGGACCTCGAAGTGATGATAGCGGACGAAGGGTGTGGGCGAGAGGCCGAGGGGACGGCTGGCGGCCTCCTCCGAGGCGAGGCGCGTAAGCTGACCAGGGCGGACCACAATGGTCTGGCCCACGCCGCACTGGCAAAGGTAGAGGTCAGCGCCGCGCAGCACTCCGGCGATGACGCGGCCCTGGGCGTGCAGCGGTGGCTGCTCCTGTTGGTTGAGATCCAGGAGGTGATCGTTGATCTCCGAAGCCGCCTGGCGCAGAGCGGCGGTCACCGAACCGGGGGTGCCGTAGTAGGCCTCGGTGGCAAGGTGGGCGAGTTGGTCGAGCAAGCCCGTGGGCAAGGGCCGCACGGCATGTGCGCTGACGCTGAGGAAGAGCAGATCCTCCGAGCGGCCGCGGGCCGCCCGGCGTGGGGGCGACTGGGCGAGCGTGCCCGGGGGAGCGGCGAGCCGTGATTCGCTCCGGGCGATGTGGATCAGAGCAACATCAGCATCCAATGTGGAAGCCATGGCTGCAATTGTACAGAAAGGGTCTCCGGCGTGCAATCGCTGCTGCAAGGAGCGTGCCGCGGGTGCTACAATCCCATTCGACCGATCGCCCGGGGAGACAATGAACCTGACCTTCATCCATGACAACCCGGAGTTCGACGGCCTGGCGGGGGAGTGGAACGACCTGCTGAGCCGCTCCGTGAGCGATGTCCCTTTCTTGCGGCATGAATACCAGCGGGCCTGGTGGTCGACGCTGGGAGGCGGGGAGTGGGAGAGGGGCGAGCTGTGGCTGGGCGTCGGCCGCGACGAGGCGGGAAGGCTCGTGGGCATTGCGCCCCTGTTTCGCACGCGGACGCGCGACGGCAGGGACGGGCTGATGTTGCTGGGCAGCATCGAGATCTCGGACTACCTCGACCTGATTGTCGCCCAGGATGCGGTCGAGAGCTTCGCTCAGGCCCTGCTCGAAGCGCTGGAAGCCGACGCGGGCGGCGATCCAGCGGTGCTCGATCTCTACAATATCCCGGCGGCCTCACCCACGCTGGCTGCGCTCGAGGCGGCGGCTGTGCGGCAGGGCTGGACCGCCACGCGGGAGAGGCTCGAGCCTTGCCCGGTGATCCGGCTTTCCGGGGATTGGGAATCCTATTTGAGCTCGCTCGAGAAGAAGCAGCGGCACGAGCTGCGGCGTAAGATTCGCCGCGCCGAGAACCATGCCGCGCCGGTCCGGTTTCGCCTGGTCGAGCCGGGCGAGGATCTCGAGGAGGCCACGGAACGGTTCTTGCGGCTGATGGCCTTCGACGTCGGCAAGATCGGCTTTCTGACCCCGAAGATGCGCGTGCAGTTTCACGCTTTGGTGAGGGCAGCTGCGGAGAGCGGCTGGCTTCAGCTGGCGTTCCTCGAGGTGGCAGGCGAGCCCGCGGCCGGTTATCTCAACTTCGACTACCGCGGCCGGATCTGGGTGTACAACTCGGGCATCAACCCGGAGCACACCGCCCTATCGCCGGGCTGGGTGTTGCTGGCCCACCTGATCCGCTGGGCGATCGAGCACGGACGGAGAGAGTTTGACTTCTTGCGGGGAGACGAGGCCTACAAGCGTCATCTCGGGGGCGTGGATCGGGCGATCTACCGGCTGACGCTGAGGGCACCGAGAGGGTGAGGCTCTGGGGACGATCCTTAGGGAGAGAGTGATCGGTGATCAGTGATCGGTGAGAGGGCACCAGGGCACTATGGCGCTTGGGCACCAGGTGCCCGGGTGCCCTGGTGTCTTGCAGACCGATCACCGATCACTTAGTAACCGATCACCGGGTGACCGATCACTGATCTCCCTTTGCCCTAGAACTCGTTGCGCTCTGGAACCAGCTTGAAGACGACGAGCACGGTATCGCGGGCGTCGCCATCGGGCATCATGAAGAAGTTGTCCAGCGTGCACTTGATCTGAAAGCCCATCTGCTGGAAGGCCTTGATCACGTTCGCCTGGTCGGTGACGATCTGGCCGTGGATGAAGTGGAGGCCGCGCCGCCGCGCCAGCTCGATGTGCGTCTGGATCATCTGGACGCCGAGGCCACGGCGCCGGAAGTCCTTGGCCAGGAAGATGTGAATTTCGGCCAGGTGGCGGGTGGGGCCAGCCCCGAAATGGAGGGTGGTGTTGCCAACCATGCGTTCGCCGACCACGGCCACGAGCGGCAGGACCTTGTCGTAATCGAGGTCGTCGATCCAGGATTCAACGATCTTGGGATTCCGGACGTCGGGCCGCATGTAGCGCGCGTCCTCGGCTGTGGTGGGTGCGTAAAGGTCGAGCAGCGCCTGGCGGTCGGCGGCGGTCAGAAGCCGGAGCAACACCCGGGCGCCGTCCCCTAGGGTGACCAGACGTCGGTAGTTCACATCGAACTGAGTGGCCATCGTGCACTCCTCATCCCAGCGTTTTGCGGGCCGTGCCTCGGGCAGAGGAGAGCGGCCCCTCGGCCGGCCTACCCCACCGGCCATCTCCCCCGCGGTCTCTCCTCGTCCCCTGCCGGCCCTCGTCCCACCCGTGCCTCGCCGTCCGCCCGGCGCTTTCGACGGGCCTACCTACTTCCTCGCCGAACCCTCACGGTAACTGGATCAGATACTCGTAAGCCGCCAGCGCCGCTTTGGCACCTTCCCCGATGGAGATCAGCACTTGCTCCGAAGGGACATCCGTCACGTCGCCCGCGGCGAAGATGCCCTCGGCGGAGGAGCGATTGCGCGAATCGACCTGAATCCGCCCCTTCTCATCGCGGCGGACAAGGCTGGCCACGATCTCCGACTGGGGGACCAGATCGACCTCCACGAAGAAGGCGTCGGCCTCGATTTCGCGCTTCTCTTCGGCCCGGCCGGCGATCAGCTTCCGGGCGTAGGTATCGCCCTGGACCGCCTCCACCTGGAAGCCCTCCAGAACCTCCACATTGCGCGTGCCCAGCACCTTCTGGCCCATGGGCGAACTGAGCTCGCCATGAGTCGGGGACACCAGGGTCACCTTGCGGGCGATCCGGGCGAGCTCAGCCGTCGAGCGCAAGGCCAGAGCGCCGTCACCGATCACGACGGTCTCCCGCTCGATGAAGAGCGGGGCGTAGGAAACGGCGCTGTAGCACAGGCCGCGGTTCATGAACTCCTTCTCGCCGGGGACGTTGAGGAGGCGTCCCAAGGCGCCGGTGGCGATGATCAGCGCCTTGGCCTGGTGGGTCTTGCCATCCCGGGTCTTCACCTCGAATCCGCCCCGCGTCTTCTCGATCGACTCGGCCCGGTCGAAGGCCCGGGAAAACTCCAGGTATTCGATCTCGTTGGCAAAGCGGCCCACGATGTCTTCGCCGTTGATCACGAGGTGCTTCTCGACGAAGGGAAGCTGGAGGCGGTAGTTGGTCTTTCCGCCCAGGTCGCGAGTGATGAGCAGGACGTCGAGTCGCTTGCGGAGCGCGTAGATGGTGGCCGTGAGCCCGGCCGGCCCGCCTCCGAGGATGATCAAATCGTGCATCGTTGCCCACTCCTTCTATGGCTGGCTTCAGGCGATCGCGTCGATCCCGACCGCTCAGGCCTTGGCGATGAACCCTTTGTCCATCATCGTCTTGGTGAGATCGCGGGAGCGGCGGATGATCGCCTCGGCCGTCCGCAGTTCTTCCTCGTAGGTCGTCGTCTTGCCGGCGACGCCTTCCTCGATCGCTTTCACCGCCACGGCGGCTGCCTCGCGCGGAAAGACCTCCCACTCGTCCATGTTGGGAAGAATATAGTCGGGCGTCAGGCCCTTCTCGGCGGCCATCCCGGCCAGGGCGTCCGCGGCGGCCACACACATCGGGTCGGTGATGGTGCGTGCCCGCACATCGAGCGTCCCGCGGAAGATCCCGGGGAAGCCGAGGGAGTTGTTCACCTGGTTGGGGAAGTCGGAGCGGCCCGTCGCCACCACCGCCGCGCCGGCCTCCTTGGCCTCCCAGGGCCAGATCTCGGGGATCGGGTTGGCGCAGGCGAATACGATGGCGTCTTGGGCCATCCCCCGAATCCATTCGGGCTGGACGACGCCCGGGCCAGGCTTGGAGAGGGCGAGGACGACGTCGGCGCCCTTCATCGCCTCGGGGATGCCGCCCTGGCGGCCTTCGGCGTTGGTGATCTGGCACATCTTCCACTTGTCGACGAACTCGGCCTTGCGCATCTCGATGTCGGAGCGGCCCTTGTGCAGAATGCCCTTGCTGTCCACGACGCGGCAGCGGCTCGGGTCGGCGCCGGAGGCGAAGATCAGCCGGGCGCAGGCGACGTTGGAGGCGCCGGAGCCGACAAATGCGATTGAGATCTCGCCGATCTTCTTGCCGACAATCTTGAGAGCGTTCATCAGCCCGGCCAGGGTGACGGTGGCCGTGCCCTGCTGGTCGTCATGCCACACGGGGATCTCGGCCCGGGCGCGCAAGGTGTCGAGGATGCGGAAGCACTTGGGCTGGGAGATATCTTCCAGGTTCACTCCGCCGAAGCCGGGCTGGATCAGCATCACCGTCTCGATGATCTTGTCGGGGTCCTTGGTGTCGAGCATGATCGGCCAGGCGTCCACCCCGCCCAGGTATTTGTAGAGCAGGGCCTTGCCTTCCATCACTGGCAGCCCCGCCTTGGGGCCGATGTCGCCCAGGCCGAGGACGCGTGTGCCGTCGGAGACGACCGCCACGGTGTTCCATTTGTGGGTGTGGTCGTAGACCAGTTCGGGGTTCTCGGCGATCGCCCGGCACGAGGCGGCTACGCCCGGGGTGTACCAGATGGCGAAGTCGTTGAAATCCTTGATGCGGCATTTCAGCGCCACCTCCACCTTTCCCCGATAGAACGGATGGAGGACCATGGCGTCTGCGGCGGGTTGCTTGGCCTTGGCCAGCAGCTCTTCGACGCTGATCGGTGCGGTCTCGGGCATGAACTAACCCTCCTTGTGGTCGTGCAGCGGATGCGAGGATCCGGGGCGGTGAGGGACGGGTGATCGGTTACTCGGTGATCGGTGGGAGGGCACCAGGGCACTACGGCACTCAGGCACCAAGTGCCCGGGTGCCTTGGTGACCGATCACTGATCACTGATCACCGATCACTGATCACTGGTCACCGATCGCCGCCTTCCATCTCCTTCGCCTGGCCTCATAGCCTCAGGTACGAATCGGTGTAGATCACCTTGTTCAGGAGGATCTGGACGGTCTTCCAGATTTCCAACTGCTCGAGATCCGCCATATCGACGGAGTCCGCCTGCAGCTCCTCGCCGGCCGCCACGGTGTCGTGCAGTTTCAAGTAGAGGGCGCCGACCGGGGTCGAGGCGTCGCGCGTGTCTACGATGCGGATGATGTCCATGAGCTTCGAGTCAAGCGGGTCGAGAATCGCCCCGTCGAGGCCCACGGCCATCAGCATCACCATGTACACCTGATTGAGGCGCGGCCGCATCTCGGCCGGCACCTGGTTGGAGACGTTGGAGAGCCCGACCACCGTCTTCGGCGGGGGATCCATGATCATCTTGAGCATGCGCACCGTCTCGATCGCCTGGGGCACGTATTCCTGGCAGCCCGAGACCGTGAGGATGAGGGGATCCAACCACAGTTTCTCCATGGGAAGGCCCACTTCCTGAGCGCGAGGAATGAGCTTCTCCATGGCGATGCCGATGCGGGCGTCGGCGCTTACCGGGATGCCGCTCTTCTCCATGCACAGGGCGATCAGTCCCGCCCCATACTTGGCGGCCAGAGGCGGCACGTTCGCCAGGCGCTCCTCCTCGGCCGAGGTGGAGTTGATGATGGTGTTGGAGCCCACCTTCTTCAAGCCCACCTCGATGGCGGCGAGGTTGGTGGTGTCGAAGGAGAGCGTCATCCCCGGCACCGCCTCCTGAACGCAATCGACGAGCCAGTCCATCACTTCGGGCCCGGCTTTCTTCTGCGGGCCGATGTTGAGGTCGAGCGCGTCCGCCCCCGCCTGCTGCTGCTTGCGGGCAAGCTCGACGAAGAACGCCCCGTCTCGGTTGGCGATCCCCTCCTTCACCCGAGGCGAGATGATGTGGATGTTTTCCCCGATCTTGAACATGGATGTGCTCCTCTTGGTCTAGAGCAGGCTCAAGACGTGCGCGGTGAGAGCCTCGACGGCCCGCCCGGCCGGCGAATCCGGGGGCAGGGCGACGAGGGGCTTTCCCAGGCTGTCCAACTGGTTGATGCCTTCATCGGCGGGAATCATAGCGGCCACCTCGAGGCCGAGGCCAGAGATGGCCTCGCGCAGCTCGGCCGGGGGCTCGCCGTTCAGGCGGTTGACCACCAGGAGGGTGCGCCGCACGTTCACTTCCAACTCGCCGGCCATCTGAGCAATGGTCTGTGCGGCGCGCAAACCCCGCATGGTGGGGTCGGTGACGATCAGGAGGGCATCGACATCGCGAGTGGTGCGGCGGCTGATGTGCTCCATGCCGGCTTCGTTGTCGACGACGACATAGGCGTAGGTCCGGCCGATGTCATCGATCACTTGGCGCAGCAGGTGGTTCACCGCGCAATAGCAGCCCTGGCCCTCCGGGCGGCCCATCGCCAGGAGGTCCACTCGATCGCCTTCCTCCACCGCCAGTCGCACTTCGCGGGTGAGGTGATCGTGGCGGCTGATGGCGACGCCGAGCTGAGCGGCCTGGGCCGGGGCGAGCATCCCCTCCCGAATCTCGCCCACCGTCGCCGGCGTTGGCAGGCCGAGGGCCAGATGCAGGTTGGTCGCCGGGTCGGCGTCGATCGCCAGAACCGGCTGGCGAGTGCGCGCCAGCATGGAACGGATCATCAAGGCGGCCACGGTCGTCTTGCCGGTGCCGCCCTTTCCGGCCAGGGCAATCGTCTTCGTCATTTCACCACTCCCATTCGCTTGAGCACCCGCAACGCTCGCAAGGTTACCCACTTGTTGGGCTTTCGCTTCTCACCGATGTCAGACCAGGTCTTTCCCTCGTAGGAATACTCGAGAGGCCAGCGCCCGTCGGGAAGGCGCTTGGAGAGGATGAGCTCCGCGGCGCGGGCCAGCCGGCGGTCACGCCCATGGCCGAGGGCGGTGAGCACTTCGGTTCCCCGCAGCACGTCGGTGACGTAGCCCATCGGGTAGCCAAACTTGAACCAGCTTCCGTTGGGCTTCGTGGACCAACCCATCGGGTAGTCGGCGACGGCCGGATCGCGGCTGAAGAGGAACTCCGTCCCTTGCTGGATCGCCCGACGGATGGCCCCCGTCCGCGCCCGAGCCGGGACGCGGCTGAGGGCATCGAGCGCGGGAATAGCGCCCCAGGCGCACGGCTGGTGGTTGTTGGCGGAGCAGTGGAAGCCCGGCCCGCTCGTCCCCGAGCGGTAGTAGTGCACCGGCTCATCTTTCTCTTCCGCCGGGGCGATGCCCTCGCCGGTGATGCTGCGGGCCATCCAGTCGAGGGCCTCTTTCAATCGCGGATCGTCGCCAAAGCCCAGCTCGAGGAGCGAGGCTCCCAGATTGCCCTGCAAGCAGTGGACCGTCCCCGTGGCGCTTCCATTCGCCGAGAAGCCGCCGTAGGGCGACCGGCTGTGGTCGAGGACGTAGCCGGCCGCCCGGCGGACGCGCGGATCGTCGCCGTCGGCCCCGAACTGGCCGAGGAAGATCACCTGCCACAGCGTCCCGGTGTACTTGGGCGCGTAGCCCGGCCCGGGCTTCACCCACCAGCCCTCCGCTTTCTGGGCCTGCAGGATCTCCTTCACCGGCGAGGCCCGCGTCGTGGCTCGGCGGGCGGCCCGGACCTGCGCGTCGTCGGCCGGCGCGCCCAGTAGATCGCGCAAGGCAAAGAACCGGACGCCGGGGTCCTGCTTCTCCAGAAGCCAATCGAGAGCGGGATTCGTCTTCATAGCCGCAGCACCTTCACACGACGGGTTGCCTCTCAATCCTTGTCATTCCGAGCGAGCCGAACAGCGGCGAGCGAGGAATCCCCAGAACCCACCAGTTCACATGACGCCTCGGTGGCCGAGGCCCCCGTGTTCGCGAAAGGTATCGGGGATTCCCACCTGCGCCTGCAGCTGCGCCGCTGGTGCAGGTGCAGGTGTCGCCCCGCCCAGAACGCGGGGCTCGGAATGACAACCAGTGATACGCCCGATGCTGCACATGCCCCGGATCCCTCGGAATGACAAGGGGCCACGCACATGATCCTTTGCACATGGTCGTCCTTGCCGGGCTTGAATTGCCCGAAGCTCTGAGAGGGGGCCACATTCTCTACTCAACTCAGCCCCTCCCCATACATCTGCCCGGGGGCAAGAGTCTCCGGGAAGCGATCCCTAAGGGAGCGGCGGGCCTCGTAGCACAGGTGGCAGGCGTCGGCGTACGTCTCCGCCGGGGTGAGTTCGAATCGCCTGACGAGCTCTGCCGGTCCGGCGGCCAGGAGCGCTCCAATCACTGGATCTTCGCGTGGGCGATAGCCCGCCACCAGGTCGGTGAGCGGGCGCTCAAAGACGTTGCCCATCGTCAGCCCCTGGCAAAGGTGGACGTATCCCAGCGGATCCACATGCACTCGCCCGGGATCATCCAATCTCTCATGCGAGCACTCCCGGAACTCGCGCCATGGACGTTGGGCCACCTGGGGGGCGAGCCGCGCGGCGGCGCGACCGCGGAACAAGATCGGACCTCCGGCGATGGGCTCGCCGGGGGCAGGGATGAGGGATCCCGTCACGCCCTTGGGTACCTCGCAGATGATCGTATCGGCCGGGATGCCGAGCCGTTCGGCGGCCGCCGCCGCGTGGCGTGACTCGGCGCTGATCGTCTCCTCGGCGTGGAATAGATCGGTCGAAACGGCGAGGTCGGCCACACGGCCGGCCAGGGGCCGAAGCCACTCGATGGCGTCGTCCGTCTCTGTCGCCCAGAAGCCGTTGGTCACCACACCCACCTGGAATCCCCCCGAGGCAGCTTCCTCGACGGCGGCCACCAGGATGGGATGGAAGAGAAAAGGCTCACCACCCTCGAAGTAGACCCACTCGATCGTTCCCACCTCTCGTGCCTGGCCGAGCACTTCGCGTATTCCGGACAGGGAGAAGACGCCCTCCTGCTCGGGGCTTCCCCACACAAAGCAGTGGTCGCAGGCGGAGGTGCAGCGATAGGTGAGCAGGAAGTGCAGGCCCGAAAGGCTCATCATGCCTCGCTGGCCTGCGCCGAGGGCTGGGCCTTGCCTTCTCGTTCCCAGATCTCGGCCACGCTGGGAAAACGGGCGATTTCGGTGTGGGGCAGGAACAAAGCGGCCGTGAATGCATCGTAGAAGCTGTTGTCGGCGGAGAGCTCAATGTAGGTCATCCCGCGGGAGATCTCGGCGATCCGGCGCCGGGATTCCCGAGAGAGGAGCGCCATGTAGGAGCCGAGCACCGACGTGTTGCCCAGGAAATGGAAGCGATCCCAGGGTAGGTCGGGGAGCAAGCCGATCTGGACGGCCTTCTCGACATTGATGTACTTGCCGAAGGATCCGCCGATGAGCAGCTGCTGGACGTCGGCGAGATTCACCCCGACGCTGGAGGCCAAGATGGTGAAGCCGGCATAGATGGCGGCCTTCGCCCGCAGCAGGTTGTCGACATCCACCTTGGTCAGCGCGATATCTTGCCCATCGGCGGCCTGCGAACCCCAGGCGACGACATACTCCGGCCCATGGTCACCGAGGCGCACGCGTGGCGTGCCCAGATCGAGCTTGAAATTGCCGCCACGATCAAGAACCCCGGTGACGAAGAGCTCGGCCAGCAGCGAGATCAACCCCGACCCGCAAATGCCGCTCGGGGCGACGTCGCCGATCACCCGGTAGGTGGGCTCGAGTGTCTCGGACGAGACCCAGACCTCTTCGATCGCGCCTTCGGTGGCCCGCATTCCGTCGACAACACCGGCGCCTTCGAACGCGGGGCCGGCCGAGCAAGCGCAAGTGACCATCCAATCGCGCGTCCCGAGAACCATCTCGCCATTCGTACCGACGTCGATAAACAGCGTCAGGGCCTCGGTGTCGGCCAGCCCGGAGGAAAGGACCCCGGCCGTGATGTCGGCGCCGACGTAGGAGGCCACTCCGTGCAGGCAGTCGACCGTTGCCGAAGGGTTGAGCGGAAGGTCGAGCTCTCCGGCGGTGTAGATCGGGATCTCGTTCGCTGTGGGAATGTAGGGCGCCACCCGGATCGGTCCCGGCGGGAGCCCGAGGAACAGGTGAATCATCGTTGTGTTGCCGGCGACGGTGACTTTGAGGATCGAATCGGGAGATATGCCGGAACGCTTCTGAAGGCGATCGAGGAGGGTGGTGAGGGTCTGTCTCACCCGGCCGGCCAGCTCATCCAGGCCATGGTTCTTGGCGGCGTAGATGATGCGCGAGATGACGTCTTCACCAAAAGCGATCTGACCGTTGTACTCGGCCGTCGAGGCGACCACTTCCCCGGATTCCAGATCGACGAGGTAGGCCGTGACCGTTGTCGTGCCGATATCGACGGCCAGGCCCACCGGACGGATGGGCTCGTCGCTCAAAAGGGTGAGCCTCGCAGGCGAGCCGGTCTCCTCGGGGACATCGAGCGCCACCCAGGGGGTCCACTCGGCCCGCCGCAAGCTGTCCCCGAGTCGGCGAAGGGCGGAGAGCGGGACCTCGACCTGCGGATATCCCCGAGCAGCCAGCCCTCGGCGGAGGCGGGTGAGATCATCCACGCTATCTTGGATCGTGGGCTCGAGGAGGAGCACTTGCAGCGTCCGCAGCGTCTGATGAACGCTCGGGTCGTAGGGGAAGGGGACTTCGATCTTGCGGGCGGTGTGCTCGGTGACCAGCCGCCGCTGGATCTCGGCCTGCTCGGGCACGGTGATGACCAGGTCGCCTTCCACCACGGTCTGGCAGGCGAGGGCCAGGCCAGCCTGCAAGTCGTCCGCCGAAAGACGGACCGTCGAACGGCGGCGGGCCTGCCCCTCCTTGAGAATGACAGCGCAGCGGCCGCAACGCCCCTGGCCACCACAAGGCTGATGGACGGAAAGGCCCGCCTCGCGGGCCGCCTCGACGATCAGGGCCCCGGTGGGGACCTCAACCGCGACGTCCTGTGGAAGGAAAGTGACCCGGTGGGTGGCCATGTTCGGGAGGCAGACGGGGAGGCCTGCCTACGAAGTAGCTCCGCGTGTGAATCGTCTATTGCACATTGGATGAATAGTGATCGGTTACTCAGTGATCAGTTACTCCGTGGTCGGCTAGCTAGTGATCGGCCCGTGGGCCTGAATGCACCTACCGATCACTGATCACTGATCACCCCTTCGGATCTCTGCAACTTGAACGTGCGCTATTGATACGCCTCCGTGATGGCATCGGCGATGCGCGCCGCCTCCACCCGATCGCGATCCCAGAACCAGCGGGGGAGAGAGAGCCCTTCACAGGCGGCATGGCCGGCCAGACGCATGATGGCGGGGACGTCGGCGTGGCGGGAGCAGGCAAGAGTGCAGGGAGCGGGGGCCGGGCACTGTAGGCAGGCCGCCGCCATCCGCGCGACGCGCAGAGCATCGTAGCCCAGGTAGGGATCCCGCGGAATGTTGGAGATCCGGATTGTCATCGAGTCTCCTCTTGAGCGGCACCAGGTACGTGGGGTGGAAGGTGATCGGTGATCGGTTACTCGGTGGCCGGTCTCTGGACTTGCAGGTATCTACCGATCACCGATCACCGATCACTCGCCTCGCCTAATTCGCCCACATGGCTTTCAAGTACGCCGCAATATCGACGGCCTCGCGCGGCCCCACCATGATTTGCCAGCCTTGAAGCTCCTCTTCGAGCTCGCCCGAGAGGACGGCGACGGCCCCGGGGATGATCACCCGCTGGTGGCCGATCTTGTCTTTGATCCCCGAGATCTTCACCGCCTTGGCGATCCGCTCGGCGTCGAACTTCCCGGCCGCCCACGCAGTGAGCACACTCATCCCCTCGGCGTCGGTGACGACCAGCCAGGCCGGCCATCCGGAGCCTTCCACTTCGTTGGACACCGCGAAGTAGGTGATCGAGAAGTTCGTCGTCACCAGCAGGGGCGCCTTGGCGTCGGGCGCGTTGATCTCATAGAGCCCCGGTACGACCTGGATAGGCTTCTGCGGGTCGGTATAGATGTTTTGGCGCAGGACGAGCAGCGGATAGAGGCCGGCCGGGTCGAAGGTGTCCAGAACGATCAAGCCCGCATACTTGGCGATGTGCTCGGCGGCCAGAAGCGTCTCGGAAGCCCCATCGCCGCTGCCCGGGAAGGTGATGGTCGGGTAGCCGAGCGGCCGGAAAGCCGATTTGAGGGCTAGGCGCCGGATCGCCGTCAGGCGCTCGAGCGAGCTCAGGTAGCCGCCGACCGCAGGATCGAGCACCAGGTCTTCCACGCCCGCCTTGGCGATCTGCTGGGTGAGCTCGGCAAGAGAATCGAGGCTCTCGGCTCTCACCGCCAAAGGAACCTTTGCCTCTTTGGCAACGGCGGCCATGCTCTCCCAGTTGGAGACGTCGGCGCTGCAGAGCAGCGGGCGGGTGCCCGCGGCGGATTGAAGGCCGGCCTTGGCCAACTCGGGCGCGCCGGCGATCAGAATGAGCGGCTTCTTGGAGACTGAACGAACGGCGGCGACGGCGGCGGCGTATTTCGCCGGATCGCCGGAGGCGGCCTCCACCGCGAAGCCATCGAGCCCCAGGTTGATGCCGACGTAGTCCACATGGTAGGCATCCGCCTCCGCAGCCTTCCGCTTCAGCTCGTCGGCCGCGTCCGTATCTCGCAGACGTAGGAACAGGCCGGGACGGTGAAAGAAGGTCTTCTCATGCCGGAAGAGCACCGTCTCGTTGCCGACCTCGATCTGTGTGCCCTCCCCCGTCAGGGTCACCAGGCGGATCGGAGGTGCCGAGGCGGCTTCGAGCTTGGCTTTCGATTCCTCGGAGACGTAGGGGCAGGCCTTGAGCTCGGCCTGTTTGGCGGCCAGCTTCATGGCGAAGGCCAGGCAGGTGGGAAAACCGCATTCCTTGCAGTTGGTCTGCGGCAGAAGCTTATAGATTTCGAGTCCGGTGAGGGGCATTCCTCGCCTCCCCTGAGCTAGGCTGCCTGCGCCGGCCGGGCTAGGTCATTGACCAGAGCCCGCAGCAGACGCAGGGATTCGGGATGCCGGAGGACGACCAGGTCGGCGCCGGCGTGGACCAGGCTGGCGGCAGTCGTAGTCTCCCAGTTGATGGATCTGCGCTCCCAATCCCCCCACGACCCTGGGACGCCCTCGCCCACCTTGGCTTCCTTCACCTTCCAGCACTCCTCGCCCGGTGTGACGAGGATCGGCTGCTGAGTCATGCTGTCGCCCTGAAGAGCGGCCAGCCGGAGGCGTTCCATCACCGAGTAGCCATACTCGATCCCGTACCCGAGCGCGCCCGTGGTGGGGTCCATGATGATCCTCTCCAGGGGGATGCCCATGTCGTGGATCAGGATGACGAGCTGCTTGGAGAGGTTGACGTCCATCGGCGTCTTCGATTGGACGAGATGGTCGTTGGCCATGGCGGCGGCCACGAGCGTCCGGTAGTTCTTGTCTTCGCAGGTGCCCATAAGGATCCGCTCGCCCTTGGCTTCTTCGGCGACGGCGACCAGGAGCTCGTTGTCGAGATCGGCCTGGCCCGTGCCGATGACGGCCAGCGGCAGGCCGGTGCCCTGCAACACCTTACGAACGACCTGGCGGGCGTTGGCGGGGGTGTTGGGTGAGCCGTCTGCCTGGGTCGGGCTCAGCGTGAGGAAGATGAAATCGGCGCCGGCGGCCTCGGCAGCCTTCGCCCAGGCGCCCGGGTCGGAGATCGCCTCACCCCAGACCTTGGCCAGCAGTGGCGACCAATCGTCGGGCTTTCGATCTCGCACTTCCAGCCCCAGAACGGTCTGGTGGGGCAGGGCGCCTTCATGATGAAGGAAAGGAAGGGCCGCCTCTCCCCCGACCGTCAGCGTGCGGGCTCGCGTGCCGCCCTGGTCCTTCGTGGCGCCCAGGGTGACCTCGCGCACTTTGCCCGCCCACTTCTCCTTAGGGATTTCTAGGGGCATGGTTCCTCCAGAGGTTACTCAAGACCATCGACGACGGACGACGGACCATCGTCCGCCGTCGGTCGTCCATGGTCAGAACAACGGCGGCATCGAAAGCGCCGGATGGTTCTTCTCGGTGATGTAGCGCACCAAGCCTTCGACGTCGGTGGCAATCCGTTCGTCGCAGATCTTCTCGATCAGGTCCGGATCGCCCTCGCGAATGACCACCTGCTTCAGCTGCTCGGCCATCTGCTCTTTGAGCACCGACGACATCCAGACGACGCGCTTGAAGCCGCCGTCGGCGGAAATGAACTTCGGGCTCAGGATGTAGAACTTGCCATGGCCCATGATCCCGGGCGTCTGCAGCCCGCCGCCGGCCATACCGGCCAGGGTGGAGAAGGTCATCCCCGCCGGGCTCATGCTCGTGTCTTCCCGGCTGAGGACCATGATGCCGTTGGCCTCAGGGATCACCATGGCGATGCACTCGAAGCAGCCGCAGGCCGTCATCGGATTCTCCATGATGGAGTACACCGAGACGTCCGTCACCTGCTGGTGGCTGGCGCTCAGCACGAAGTCGTTTACGCCCTGCCAGACGCCCTTCACCGGATCATGCTGCGTCCCCTTCTTGATCGGCTGGTTGGGGCCGGTGGGATTGATCTGGTGGGAGGCCTTGCAGTCGAGCCAGTTGTAGGCGCCGCACAGGCCGAGGCGCTCGGGGCTGACGATGCACACGTGGTTGGGGGCGAACGACTGGCACAGCGTGCAGGAGTAGAACTCGTCGACGCTCGCGTCGGTCATGGCGCCGATGCGGATGTTGCGCTCCTCGTAGGCCTGGCGGGCCTTCTCCAGCCACTCGGTGTGGAGCTTCGGGTCGGTGACGATGGTCACCTGGACTTTGTCGACGATGGAGCCGAAATCGGCGTGGAACCGGGCGTGGAGAATGTCGCCGAAGTGCCGCAGGTTGAATCCCTTGTCGGCGGCGGGCTTGCTGATGCGGATCCAGGCGATATCGCGCTGCCCGATGTGCTGGATTCCGGAGGCGCCGTTGACGAAGTAGTGCATCTGGCGCTCGAGCACCGGCTCAAAGTCTTTCTCCATCTTGCGGCCGGCGACGCGCACCAGGATCCCCAGATCGATCGCCCCTTGGTCTTCGACCTTCTCAAAGCCGTCGCCGACGATCTCGATCTTGCCGTCCTCGACCTCCTCCAATCCACCCATGAAAAGGTATTCGAAGGCGCGGCTCTTCTTGCCTCCAAACTCGACGCGCATGTCGTTCTTGCGAACGACCTCGCCCTCGAAGGCCGAGCCGTAGGGGACGGGGATCGGGACTTCCGTGACCCTCACCTTCACGCCGCGGATCTCGATGCACTTCTGGACGATCTTCTCGGCCCGCTCGAGATCGTCTTTGCCTTCGATCTCATTGAACGGCATGGAGACGACGTGCTCGTACGTGGTCACCCCCGTAGGGAGGATCTCCGGGATGATGGTGTCGGCGATCACCGGGAAGCCGAAGTTGATCGCCCCGGCGGCCGTGGCGTACTTGAGATCGTCCACCTCGCCCAGTGCCAGCACAAAGGCGAAAACGCGATTCTTGTTGTAGATGAGGATATCGCGCGCCTGGCCGCCCTTCATCCCGCCGAAGGTGAGGGCCGAGCGGACGGCAAACCCGAGAGCGTAGATGGCCGAGATGGTATCGGTGCCGAAGGGGACCGTGTAGGTGTCGTAACCGAGCTCGACGCCTTCCTCCAGCAACTGGTGGATGATGCTTCGGCCGTTCACGTTGCCGGAGAGGAAACAGAGGATGTTGCGGCGCTGCAGCTCGCGCACGATCTTGACGGCCACCTCGTTCGACTTGGCGCAACCGACGATGGCCGCAAACCCCGGCATCCGCCCGTCGACGAGCTGAATGCCCCAGGAGCGCAGCTGGATGTCGTCGATCGGTCCGTTGGCATGTCCGTCCTTGCCATTTCCGCCGACCGAGTCGGGGCTGGTAAACGCCGTCCCGCCGGCGAGCTGCAGGCCGGGGACGGGCTCAGGCTGCAGGCCGTAGGCATAGCGGACGGCCTCGATCGTTTCTTCGGCGAGGAGAGTCGCCATGCCGCTATCGAGGGTCTCGCCCAGGTAGGGGGTCCAGCGCCGGTCGGGCGGGACGGGGTGCAACAGGCCCTTGGCCCGCTCGACGATCGGGGCGAGATCGCCCAGCTTGGTGATCTCGGTGCCGGTCATGCCCAGAATGAAGGGCAGGTAGTAGGCGGTGTTGGGGAAGGCGATGGGGGTGTCGGGCCCTTTCTCGGCCAGGGCGCGCTGCAGCATCAGGTCGGCTTCGTGGACGATGCCGTTGGCGCCGCGGATAGCCCGTGTGGCAATGTATCGGGACATACTAGGTCTCCTCGCGAGGCGGGGGGCATGGATTCGAGTGATTGTGGCGCTTCGATGGCCTCACCCCGTTCGGGCCGCGAGCCCCGGCGGCCCGCCGGGGCGAGACGGCCCCCCGTACCCCCCTCTCCGCGGCGAGGGTCGCTCGAGGCCCAAGGCGCGTGGCGGAGATGGGGGAAGTGGTTTTCCAGGGAGGTGGGGGGCAACGAAGTTGCCCCCCACCTCCCTGGATTCCCTCCCCCTGGCAAGAATCCCCGAGATGCGGGATCCAGAGAAGCCAGGGGGAGGGGGTCAGGGGGTGGGGGCGAAGGGCAGGCTTCATGGAAAGATGTGTCAGTTCGCTGGAATGCCGTAGAGCGCTTCGGCGCGCTCCTCGGGGCTCAGCTTTTCGAGCTCGAGCATCCGGGCGTCGCCGCTGCGGCCAAACTTGGCACGGTCGTACGGCGGGAGCTTGAGGGCGGCGCGCTTCTTATCGATGTGCTCGAGGGCACGACGCAGCATCTCTTCCTTCTCGACGACAAACTCGATCTTGCCGCCGAGCCTGGCCTCCCAGTCCTTGGCGAGGATATCGGTGACCACGGTGCTCCCCTCGACCGGGTTCTTGATCCCCATGATCACGTAGGCGCCGGAGGCGGCGCAGTAGGAGGCGATCGCCAGGGCTTTCTCGCTCATCCATTCGGGAGCCAGGCCCACCGCCGGGATATCGCTGATGTCCTCGCCCAGGCCGCCTTCCTCCACCATCTGGGTGAGCACGGTGAGGATGCGGCTGTTGTCGACGCACGAGCCCATGTGCAGGACGGGGGGCATCCCGGTGGCTTCGCACACTTCGCGCAGGCCGGGCCCAGCCCACTCGTGAGCGGCTTCGCCCAGCAAGTGGCCGTACTTGCCGCTGGCGATGGCGCCGCAGCCCGTCTCGACGACCAGGACGTCGTTCTTTAGGAGCTCTCGGACGAGGTATTCGTGGGTTGCATCCTGGGTGGTTCGTGGGTTGTTGCAGCCCACGTTGGCGGCCACGCCGCGCAAGCGCCCGGCCATGATGGCGTCGTTCAGCGGGCGGAAGGAAGCCCGGAAGGAGCCTCCGAGCATGTAGTTGATGTACTCATGCGAGAACCCAGGCACGACATCGGAGGAGATATCGGGGATGCTCACCTCGCCCCGGTTTGGGTAGTTGTCGATGGCCCGCCGGACGATCTCCTTGGCGATATCGAGCGCGTGGTGCTCGTCGAACTCGATGTGGGTGGCGCCGGTGATCTTCACCTTGGGGGAAGTGGTGATCACCAGGGTGTGGAACTTCTTGGCCAGGCTGGGCAGGGCCTGCATGATGCACTGCACGTCCACCACCATCGCCTCGACGGCGCCGGTGATGATCGCCAGCTCCTGATGGAGGAAGTTGCCGGCCGAGGGCACGCCTTGCCGCACAAGCGTCTCGTTCGAGGTGCAGCAGATCCCGCACAGATTGATCCCGTTGGCGCCTTTGGTCTTGGCGTAGGCCAGCAGCTCGGGATCGGTGGTGGCGGCCAGGATCATTTCGGAAAGCGTGGGCTCGTGGCCGTGAACGACGATATTCACCTCGTCCTTCTTGAGCACGCCGAGGTTCACCTGGGAGACGAGCGGGCTGGGCGTGCCGAAGAGGATGTCGGAGATGTCGGTGGCGATCATCGAGCCGCCCCAGCCATCGCCGAGCGCGGCGCGCATGGCCTGGTGGAGCAGATGATCGGGGTCCTGGTCGTCGCCCATGTGCGTGCGGTGGAGGATGTCGACGATCTCGCGGTCGATCCCCCGAGGCGCCAGCTTCAGCTCGCGCCAGATCGCCTTTCGCTTCTTGGGCGCCCGCTCCACCATGCACACTTCGCCCGTTTGCTGACCGAACTGAGCGATGAAGAGATTGGCCAGATCGAGGGCGATGTCGGTCACGGGCCGGCCCTCGGTCTTGATTCCGAGGCCCTGGGCCACGCGCTGCAGCTTGAAGGGGTCCCGGATCTTGTAGCCCTGGGCCTCGCCCTTGGCGACGGCGGCGAGGGTGAACGCCAGGTCGCGGCCGTGGTCGGAGTGCGATGCGGCGCCGGCGGCGACGGCGCGGGCGAAGTTGCGGGCGGTGATCGTCTCAATCGTGGCGCCGCAAACGCCCGTCTGTCCATCTTTCACCAGGCGGCAGGGGCCCATGAAGCATAGCCGGCAGCAAGAACCGTCGGCGCCGATCGGGCAAGGCGCCATCTGCTCAGCACGCCCAAAGGCCGTCTCCAATCCCAGCTCTTCGGCGCGGGCGAGCATCGCCCGCGCGGCGGGGTCGATCGACCGTTCCTCGGGGGTCCGGCCCTTCTTCTTTCTCTCCTCGGGCATCTTGGCTCTCTCCTTGGTTCGGCTATGCGGCTAGGCGACTTTGTGAGGGCTCCGGACGTCAAACCCCGGGCACGGCCAGAGAGGCCGGCCACCTTCCACAAGGGTCTGCTCGGCGAAGGCGAGCGATCCTCCCGTGCCAAGCATCAGGCTGGTGTGTCTGGTGCTGCGTTCGGCGAGGCCGGCAGCGTAGGTGGGCTGAGCAGCCCCTGGCTCATACCCCTGCTCTGTCAGCGCCTTCTCCACCGCCTCTCTCGAAGTCTTCGAGGCGTCGAAGGCGAGGGACACCTGGTGGAAGCCCGAACTCACCCGCACGTCCTCGACCCCGGCGATTCCTCCCAGGATCGTTCGAACGGCGATCGTGTGATGGTCTCCATACAGAGTGGGGATGGTCAGGACGAGAGACACCTTCTCTGGGCTCATCTTAGGCCTGCTCCTGGTCGACGAGGTTGGAGGGGCGGAGGTAGGGCACGGGCGTGAGGTGGGCGCGGATCTCCTCTTTGACTGCGTCCTGCAGGAAGTGACCCGAAACGTGCATGAGGGTGTCGAGGTAGTCGGGGTCCTTGTTCATGCTCGCCAGGCAGGGGAAATGGTGATGCAGCATTCCCGCCGCCTCGATCGCCTGATCGACGTCGCAGCCCACCAGGCCTTCGGCGACGTGACGGGCACAGCCGCAGGCCGCCTCGCGCACCACTTCGAGGTGCAGGATGCGCCGGCCCTCCACTGTGGCTCGGAACTGCGGCCGCCCGAAGTGCCGAGCGAATCGGCGGATGATCGGGTCGTCGTAGGTTGTGACCAGAGGTGTGCGGTTGTAAGAGGTCTCGGTGAGCGAGCAGAAGGGTTTGGGGAAGACGGAGGCGACCCCCATGTCGTCCAGCCAGCGGCGGAGCTGCGCCACCAGGCCGGCCGGAACCGATTCGTGGCGGTCGATTGGTGCGACAACGGCGCGGGCGCCGGACATGCGGGCGATCTCGGGGATCAGCTGCGCCGCGCCGGCCACCTCGCCCAAGGCGAGGATCAAGTCGGCTGGAGGAAGAACAGAAGGGAGGATCTCCTCGGGCTCATCGACGACGGGAGGCAGCACTCGCGGCGCCTTCCACGACTGGACAACCCAGTCGAGGGGTGCGCGGGCGGCGATGTTGTCGGCAATCCGTTCTCCCCACAACCCCTGCGTGATCGCAAGGACTCGGAGGAGGCTCTCGTTGGGCGCAAGGCCCGAATCATGCATGGAATCCCCGGTCGCGGCTGGGCCGCGTGCCTACCATGATGCTGGTCGCAATCCAGACCTTGCCAGTGGGGAAAGTCACGCTTTGGGGTGAGAGGTATCATGACCAAAACGACCGAGTCGGTGGGGGCGATTGAAGCCGGACGGCAGGTCGGTTCGCCCAAGGAGTGTGGGTCTCGGACCGGGGGGATCAAGCATCCTGCCGCTGCCTGTCCAGGCGTGGTCGGCTCGACGCGCGATCACATTTCGGTTATGATCCCTTGACGAAACCGGACTCTATGGGTCCGATTACAGGATGAGGGAAGAGGACGGGGGTGGCAGGCAGCCCGCTGTTGGCGCGGGCCTGGCGCCCTCGATCTTTTCCCCTTGGAGACTCGATGTTCGCAGCTCTTCCCGTTTTCTGGCAGGCCGCCCTGTTTACCGGCGGGGCGGTGATCCTTGTGGGCAGCTCGACCTGGTGGCTTTTCGTCTCGCGGGCACGGGGCGCGGTCGGGGAATCGCGTCCGCCCTCGCCCCGCCTGGCGATCGGTCTGGGAGCCTTACTCGGGGTCTCCGCGCTTCAGCTCGTCATCGGAGGATTGTGGGACGCCTCGCAGCACATCACCACGGGGGAGATCCCGGGGGGCAGCGACTTCCTCTGGCCATCGCACATCGTGATCTACAGCAGTTTCCTGCTTTCTTTGATCGGAGCGCTCGGAGCGCTTCCTGCGGTGATCGTTCCGGCGTGGCGTTCGGGGCTGAGGGATCCGCGGCTTTGGGCGCGGCGTTCGCCGCATCTGGCCGCGGTCGCCCTGGCGTCCCTCTACCAGCTCATGGCCATCCCCGGGGACGCGCTCTGGCATGAGCTGTTCGGAATCGATCTGACCGCCTGGAGTCCGCCCCATCTGTCGCTGGCGATCATGAGCGCCGTCGTGCTCCTCTCGGCCGCGGCGTTGATCGTGCGCGCTCGGCCTGCCTTGGCCCGGCCCGTCGCGGCGGACGCGTTGTTGGTCATCTTGCTGGCGTTGATGCTGAACGTGGTCTACATGGTCGGTGTGCTGGAGTGGGAGCTTCCCGGGGAAAGATCTCCGCTCGTTGCCGCCCGCCCGCTCTGGGCCTACCCCTTGGCCGCGGGAGCCCTCGGCTTCCTGGTGCTGAAGCTCGCCCGAGAGATCGTCCCCCGGCGATGGGCGGCGACGGCCGTGGCAGCCGTCTTCTTTGCGGTGCGGGCCTCAGTATCCATGGCTCTTGAACTGACCGGGAATATCGCTCCCGCGCTGCCGCTCTTCTTTCTTATCGGGGCGATTCTGCTCGATCTTCTTCCCTGGGAGTTCTGGGCCTCCCGCGCTTCTGTGGCGCGGCAAGCGCTTGAGCCTTTCCTCTACAGCGTAGGGTTTGCGGCGGGCGCGGTTCCCGTGCTTGCAGGCGGATCGTTCGCGCCGGCCCTCGGGGCAGCCGATCTCATCACGGCCTTTGGGCTCACGTTCGCTTTGGGGTTGGCCCTCTCGCCTCTGGCTCGGTGGCTCGGGCACCGGCTTCGCGGAAGATCGGCTTAATCCGTCCCCATTGCCCGCGTCTGTCCCGTTGGACTCGAGGCCGCGAGAGAGTCCCGGCGCAAAGGCTTACGATCCTGGAGGACTCAAGATCGTAGGGGCGCATCACCCTGGCACCGCCCGCCACACCGTCCCGGTGTCCTTCGGGAGGGCAGGTGTGCTGCGCCCCTACGTGTCTCTGCCGAGGGCCCCCAGAGCTTGACGCGAGACCGGCCCGGAACCCGCGTCCGGTGCGGATTCCATTGTGCTCGTCCGCTACAGAGCGCTCCGCGCAGCGGCGAGCACTGCCTCGTAATCCGGCTCATCCCCCAGAGCGGGCATGTACGCCGCGTAGACCACCTTGTCGTCGCGTCCTACGACGAAGACAGCCCGGCTGAGGATCCGTCGGGCCTTGATCAGGCAGCCATACTTCGTCCCGAACTCGGCCTCCATGTTATCGGAGAGAGTGACCACACGATCGACGCCTGCCGCGCCGCACCATCGCTTTTGCGTGTAGGGCAGGTCGGCGCTGATCACGAAGATTCGGACGTCGCTGGAGAGATTGGCCGCCTCGACGTTGAAACGCCGTGTCTCTCGGTCGCACACCGAGGTCTCCAGGGAAGGAGCCGCGGCCAGCACGCGCACCATCCCCTTGGAGCTCTCCAACGCCTGCACCCGCGACCAATCCGGCGCCGAGCCGGTGAACTCCGGAGCCTTCTGCCCGACTCGAATCTCGGTGCCGATCACGGCGAAATCAACGCCGTTGATCTTGGTGGTCCGCTCACCGGCCATGAGATTCAACCTCCTCGACGATCGATTCCGGGCGATGCCTCCCGGCGGAGGCGTCCCAGTGCATTCTACCATGCGGGTCTTGATCGACCTGTGTCAGGAAACTACCAGTTGCAGGACACGGTCATGGCTGAGCTGGCGGGAGGAGAGTGGGGGTGACGTCGGACGGAGCGCTGGTTCTCCCTGTGGGTTCCCGAAGATCAGCGCGATGGCCCCAACGGCCAAGCCTTTGAACAGCTGATCGCCAGTATCGAATTGCTCCCCTGAGAAGCGATTCGAGGGCCGCGGCCCGCGCCCACCACTCTCCTTGTGGCCGTCCTACAACTCGGAGTCCAGCAAGTGTCGAAGCGCCTCGCGCCGGTCGGCCACGCCTCGAAGGTCGTGCTCGGAATGGATGCGGCCGTCGCGCAGGACAAGCACTCGATCCGCGTGGCCGGCGGCCGCGAGGTCGTGGGTGACCAGA
>DATEAV010000013.1:0-4259 GCA_035288185.1 Anaerolineales bacterium
CATCCTGATCTCCGGTGATTTCCTCAGCTACTCCAATGTCAACGACCCTGAGGCCTGGGATGCGACGCGGCAGGTGCTTGCCGAGCTGGACGCTCCCCTGGGGGTATTCGCCGTCTCCGGCAGCCCGCCAGTGGATACGCAGCAGGCCCTCTCTGCCATCTTCGAGGGCACGCGGGTCCGATGGCTCCGCGACGAGCGAGTGAGCCTTCGCCATGGCTCGAACGATTTCGACGTCATCGGGATCTCATGCTCTCACAAGCCCTTCATCGATGGGCCCAGGCTGAGGGCCCTCCTCCCGGCGCCAGCGGAATGCCTGACGATTCTTCTGTACCATTCGCCGGATCTGGCCCCTGAGGCTGCCGCGCTGGGGATCGACCTGCAGCTCTCCGGGCACACCCATGGGGGCCAGGTTCGGCTTCCCTTTTTTGGCGCCGTCTACGCCTCGTCTCTCTATGGGAAGCGGTTCGAGGTCGGGCTGAGGCGCATTGGCGGGCTGACTCTCTACGTGACGAGGGGTCTCGGCATGGAGGGGAAAGGAGCGCCGCGCGTGCGTTTCCTCAGTCGTCCGGAGCTGACGCTATGGGAGATCTCCAGCGAGCAGGCGCCTGGGCTGCGTGCCTTGGCGGCGCAACCCGAAGGCCTCGTCCACGGGCCGTGAGCCGGGTGGCAGGTTGGCGATGCGCGGCTTGCCGGCCTCCCCACCCCCCACGCGTCGTTTGACAGCCTGCTGTGAATATGGTAAACTCCCCGGCGAGAACAGGATCGGCTCTGCACCGCTCCCTTTCCGGAGCGGTGTTCTTTTTGAGGCCCGGTCCAAATGAAAAGGACACACTAGAAACCAGACATGGATTTTGAGCAGTTTCACTTCAACGAGCCCTTGCGGCGCGCGGTGCGCCGGGAGGGATTTGAGGCTCCCACCCCGATTCAGGCGCAGGCCATACCGCCGGCCCTTGAGGGGCGCGATGTGGTCGGCGTGGCTCAGACCGGCACCGGCAAGACGGCCGCGTTTCTCCTGCCTTCGATGCAGCGACTGATGACAGGCGGCCAGAAGGGCCGCGCCCAGGCGCCGCGTATGGTTGTGCTGGCGCCCACTCGCGAGCTGGCGCTGCAGATTACAGAGCACGCCCGCCGGCTCTGCCACTTCACCCACCTCACCGTAGCCACGGTGTATGGAGGCGCTCCACTCGGGCGCCAGACCCAGGAGCTGCGTCGGGGCGTCGACCTCGTGATCGCCACGCCCGGCCGCCTGATGGACCACATGGAACGCCGCAACGTGCACTTCGACGGCCTCGAGATTCTGGTCCTGGATGAGGCCGATCGAATGCTCGACATGGGGTTCCTCCCCGACATCCTCTCGATCGTGCGGCGCATGCCCTCAGACCGGCAGACCATGCTCTTCTCGGCCACCATGCCCGCCCCCATTCTGGCCTTGAGCCGCCGGTTCATGCGCAATCCGGTGCGGGCGGAGATCGAGAACGCGCGGCCGCCCGAGGCCCTGCGCCAGCGGATCTACCCGGTGCCGAAGCATCTGAAGCTCGGGTTGCTGATCGCCCTGCTCCGAGAAGCGGCGGTCGAGAGCACGCTGGTGTTCACCCGCACAAAGCAAGACGCCGATATCGTCGCCCGCAAGCTCCGGGAGGCCGGATTGCCGGTGGCCGAGATGCACGGAGATTTCTCCCAGAAGGAGCGGGTGAGGGCCCTGGAGCAGTTCCGTGCCGGTGAGGTCCGCATCCTCGTGGCGACCAACATCGCCGCCCGGGGCCTGGATATCGAGGGGATCTCTCATGTGATCAACTTCGACGTGCCGGAAGAGGCCGAAAGCTACGTTCACCGCATTGGCCGCACGGCGCGCGTCGAGGCGAGCGGCACGGCCTGGACGCTTGCCACGCCCGAGGATGAGCCCCTGATCTCGGCGATCGAACGCCTTCTCGGGGAGAGGCTCGAGCGCATACGCCTGCCCGGCTTCAACTACGACGTGCCGACCCCCGATTGGGCCAAGCCGTCCCGCGCCGAGATCTTGCGGGCCGCCAGCAGAAACCGGAGCGCCACCGCCCGCTGGAAGGCGCTCACTCGCTAAGCCTCTTGCGCGGTCAGGGCGCGACGCAGCCCGTCGCCTCGCGAATGGGAAGCCGATCGCCCCCCGGCGGCCACGTGGCAGCGTTGTGTCGACGTTGGCAGGCACGTCTCCCGCCAGCCGCGGCCTGCAGACCGTTCACCTCTCCGCGCTGACCTACAGCTCGCCGGTCCTCGGTCAGGAGGCGACCTCGACGCGCGAGCCGCAATCGCGCAAGAGTTCCTGTTATCATTAGGTCCTTCGCCCCGGTTCAGACGAACCCTCTAGGAGTCGTCCGCATCTCCGCAGGGAGGTGGGCAAAGACAGTCTATGGCTCCAAGCACGCTCCTCGGGTTTTTCGCAGAGCCAGGCCAGGCCCGCGCGGCGATGCGGGCGCTACAGGGGAAAGGGCACCGTCGTTCGGCAGCGGCGCATAGAACCGCCAACGGAACGATCCAAGTCTGGGATCCTTTCCCGTGGCGGCGCGCCTCCGGCGCGGCGCTGGCCGCGGTGCTGTTGGGAAGCCTCGCCGGGCTGGGCGCCGCAGGGCTGCACGCCCAGATCCGTGTCGCGGGCATGGGCCTCTCGGCCGCCTTTCTTGGCTTGGCCGCAGGGTGCCTCGGCGCTCTTCTCGGCGCTCTCTGGATCCGGCGATCACGGCATGGGATCGCACGAAGGCTCCTGCTGGACCAGGCTCGCCGCCTCGCTTCCGAGGAGACCGTCGTAGTCGTCCGGGCGCCAGCCCGACGCCTGCCGTCCGCCGTCGCCGTCCTCCGGGAGAGCGGAGAACTCGCGCCTTCGGTATTTATCATTCACCCGAGGCGCACGGGCCCGCCTGGGCCGGCACGCCGGCCCGACGTCCTGCTCGCACCAGCGCAGATTGAGGCCCATGCCCAGCGCCTGGCGGCAGAACATCGCCTGGCGCCGCCATCGCGGCGCAGCTCGGAGCTGCTCGGGCGTCTCGAAAGGGCCCGCCGGTGGATCCACCAGGTTTGCGGGGACCTCGCCGAGGCCGCCCGCCTGGAGCAACGCGTCCCCCCGGTTGCGGAGTGGCTCCTCGACAACGAGTACATTATCGAGGCCAACGTCCGCGATATCCAACGCAACCTTCCTCGCCGCTATTACCAGCAGCTACCCTCCCTGGCCAAAGAGAATTCCCCGGGCCTGCCTCGTATCTACACGCTCGCCGCGGAATTCGTTGCTCATACGGACCTGCATCTGGACCGCGAGACTATCGTGGCGTTTGTCCAGGCCTACCAGACTCTGCACACCTTGACGATCGGCGAGCTGTGGGCCGTCCCCCAGATGCTGCGGGTGGCGCTGCTCGAGAGTATCCAGGTTCTCGCCACAGGCGCCCTCTCCGAGCTGCGGGAGCGGGAGACCGCCGACTACTGGGCGAATCGCCTGATCACAGTCAGCCGGCGGGATCCAGCCCATCTCTTCGCGATCATGGCCGAGCTGGCCGCGGATCAGCCCAATCCAAGTTCCTACTTCGCCTCACAGCTGATCGACCATCTCTACGACGAAGCGGCCGTCCTGGTGCCCGTTCAGGGATGGCTCGAGCGGGCCTACCACAGGCCCCTTGCCGAAGTCAACTTGCGTGAGCAGAGCCGCCAGACCAAGAATCAGATCTCGATCGGCAATGCATTCACAAGCCTGCGCCAGCTTGCCCTCCTGGACTGGAGGGAGATCTTCGAGCAACTCAGCCGGGTGGAAGAGCTTCTCCGGCTGGATCCCGCCGGGATCTACCCCCGGATGGAGTTCGAGACGCGGGACTGGTATCGGCGGACCGTGGAGAAGCTTGCACGCGGCTGCCGGGGTGAGGAAGAGCAAGTGGCCGAGCGCGCCATCGGCATGGCAGCCGGGGCGGTGCGGAGCTCCGAGAGAGACGAGCGGAGGCAGCACGTTGGGGCCTTCCTGATCGGCCCAGCCAGGAAGGAGTTGGCGGCCCTCATCGGCTGCCGAGAGCGACTTGGCCTTCGCCTCCGTGAATGGATCTTGCGCCATCCTGGCGCAGCCTACCTGTCGGTGGTCGGGCTCTCTACCGCAGCCTTCCTCTGGTTGGTCGTATTCTTGGGCGTGCGAGGCCAGCCCACTGGATTGAGGCTTCTTTTCGCCGCGCTGTCGCTCATCCCCTCCACCCAGTTGGCGATCGAGCTCGTCAACTACCTGATCACTCGGCTCCTTCCGCCGCGCACCCTGCCCA
>DATEAV010000014.1:0-3596 GCA_035288185.1 Anaerolineales bacterium
TGTACAACGAGGTCGTAATCTGGACGCCGTATTCCTCGTCGACGGTGTTTCCGCCGCAGTCCCGGGCCATCAGGTCGTAGGCCATGCCGGGCGGGACGGCAAACTCTCGGGTCCAATTCGGCTCGACGACTTCCACCCTACCGAGCCAGTCGCCTCCCCAATAGTCCACGGTGCTGGGGCTGATGAAGACGTCGCAAAGGGTCGTCGAGGAGCCGTTGGAGATTCGCAGGGTGATCGGGACGAAGGGGAGGTGCCAGGTGTAGCCGGAGGGAGAAAGCGTGACGCCGTAGGTCTCCGACATCCGGGAGCCGTCACATCCCTGGGCAAGCAGGTCGTATGTGCCCGAAACCACCTCGAATTCGCGGCTCGTGCCGGTTGGAATAATGCCGGTGCCGCCCATCGCGTCCGCGCCCCAGGTGCTGCTCGTGCTGGGGCTGACGTACACGTAGCAGACGGCCCGCCCGGTTTCGTTGACCAGGGTGAGGGCCGCGTCGCCTCCCGTAGGAATCGGGGATTGGGCGCCGCCCAGTGAGAAAGTGGAGGGGCTCGTGATGTCGATGCCATACCGCTCCAGGATGACATCGAAGTTGCACTCGAGGGCGAGCACGTCGTAGGTGCCGGCGGGGAGCTGAAACGGACGAGAGGCTCCAGCCTGCACAATCTCCGTGGGGCCGAGGTCGTCCTGGCCCCAGTTGCGGGCGCCCGAAGGGGAAATCAAGATGTAACAGGCCTGCACCGCGGTGTCGTTGACAACGGTGAAATCGACAAAGGGACGATCGCCGCCGACGAAAACGGCATCATTGATCAGGACCTCGCCTTCGACCTCAAGCATGGCCTCATAGAGCCCGTCGCCCAGGCCGGCATCGTCAAAGGTGCAGACCCACCAGCTTCCGTCGGGCCCTCCCACCCAGGTCTCGTCGAGGATGCTCCCCTCCTGAGAGAGAACGCCATCGATGAACCAGTAGGCCGACCAGCTCATCCCATCGGCCATGCCTTCGTAGTCCCAGAAGGCGCAGGCGTTGGAGACTCCGGACGGCAGAGCCGGGAGGATACGAGTAGGCATGTCATCCGCCGTGACGCCGTCGGAGAAGACGAGATCCGTGAAGCTGGCGTTGCTGGCGTCGAAGCCTTCCACGGGCTGCTCCACAGGGCTGGTGGGGGGCTGGTAGGCCAAGCCGCTGCGGGCGGCATCGATCAGCGGGAGGGCAAGATTGACCGGGCGCAAGCCGTTGATAAACCCTCCGATGGGAACGCACGTGTCGTTCTGATCGATGTAGCCGTCTCGATTGGTGTCGGCGACGGGCCGGCAGTCGACGATATCGCCGCCCTCGGCTCCGGAGGAAGCGCGGGTGGGAACGCCGATCAATTCGCCGAGCGCGTTGGCGCCCAGCCCGCCGCTGTTGCCGCCGGCGATGGTCGCATCGGTCTTGATCCAGGCCCGGCCTTCAACGCTGCGGTCCGAGGTGAAACCGCTCACCGCGCCTTCGGTGAAGGTAATCGTCTCGCCGCCGATCCCGGGATAGCCTAGGATCTGCAGGCTGTCACCGATCTCGATCGCGTCGGAATTCCCCAGCGTGACAAAGGGAAGGTCAGGTGAGACGGGATTGCCGCCGAGATCCGCGACGATGCGGATGACGGCCAGATCGAGCCCGTAGTCGACGGCGGCGATCTCAGCCAGGTAGATGAGGCGGGGCGGGCTGTCGGTGTTCTCCATGACGGCAATGCCTAGATCGGTGTAGTCGCCATAGCGGTCGTCAACCACATGGGCGTTGGTGAGGATCAGGCCGTCGGCGGAGATGATGCTGCCCGAACCCGACCAGATCGGGGTGAAACTCCCGCCGCTGGCGGTCATGGCGAGCACCTGGACGGTGGCCGAGGCCAGTTCGGTCGGTGTGCGCGGCGCGGGTGCGGGCGTGATCGAGGGTGGCAACGGAACCGCCGCCGTGGGCGTTGCCCCCGCCGGCGTCGGGCCGAACGGCGAGCAGGCGAGGGCCGCGGCGAGCAGGGCAAAGAGAACGAGGGCCGATCGCGCACCGATGTTGTGCTTAGACATGGCGTCTCACTCCAATCCAGGCGATATGGCCACGTGCTCCGTGGGCTTTAGTATACGGCCCGGCCCGAAGGCTCGCAAGCAGGACTTCGGTGAGGCATGCCGGTCGCGCGGCGCGGTACAATCCGGGAACTCTATCCTGTGAGGGCCGGATGCCGCACATCCTTCTGACCAACGACGACGGCGTCGATGCACCGGGGCTGCTGGCCCTCGCCCAGGCATTCGCCTCACTGGGCGAGATCTCCATCCTGGCGCCGGATCACAACTGGTCGGCCTCCGGGCACGTCAAGACGATGCACCGGCCTCTGCGCGTGCGGGAGGCGCAACTGGCCGACGGGACGCCGGCCCACTCGAGCGACGGCGCGCCGTCCGACTGTGTTGCCCTGGCCCTCCTCGGGCTGATCGAGACGAAGATCGATTTCGTGGTTTCCGGCATCAATCCTAATGCCAATATCGGCCACGACGTCACCTATAGCGGCACGGTGACTGCGGCGATGGAGGCGGCGATTTCAGGAGTGCCGGGAATGGCGGTGTCACTCGACTCGCCCGAGAATCACTCCGGCCCTTTGGACTACCGGGCCGCAGCGCAGGTTGCGGCCGTCATAGCCCGGCAGGTGATCCAGCGCGGGCTGCCCGCCGGTGTGCTGCTCAACGTCAACGTCCCCTCGCTCGCCTTCGGAGAGATCCGAGGGGTGGCAATTACGCGCCAGGGGCTTCGGGTCTACCGGGACGCGCTCGTCCGTCGCCAGGATCCTCGCGGCCGCCCCTACTTCTGGATCGGCGGTGAGACCCCCACCGGCGTATCGGAATCCGGCACCGATTTCTGGGCGCTGCGGGAAGGGTATGTGTCTCTGACACCCCTCCAGCTCGACCTCACCTCACACCAACACGTGCCCGCGCTCGAGGCCTGGAACCTGACGCTCGACTAGCCGCAAAAGGGCCTGACCATCGGCGGGCCCGAGCCCCGAAGCGCTGGATCCGCTTTGCCCGCTTCCTCAAAATGCAAGATAGCGCGCGGTGGCCATCATGGCCACGGTGACGGCCAGCAAGGCGGCCAGCCAGTGGCCCCCGGCGCGTAGACGCGCCTGGTGCAATGAGATCTCTTTCGCCTGAACCTCGTTCGGCGGCCCTCCTGCCTGTTGTACCTGTGAGGCGATGTGCTGGAGGCGCAGCGTGGAGCGAAACAGCACGGCGAATCCAACGACCGCCGCCGCGATCCCGAAGATCCCTCCAAGGCCGAGCGCCAGGCCCGTCGGCGTGCGGAGCCATACCGGTCGGAATCCGCCCGAGTCCCTCCAGAAGAGCCAGATACCGGAACCCGTGTTCAGGAGAGCCGCCACGGCCATGGCGACCGAATAGCGGGTTCGGGTCGTCAGGGTCTGCATGAAGCGGGCGCCATCCTGGCCGGCGAGACGGACGGCGGGAGCGACGAAGCCGGCGAAGGCGAAGGCCGCTCCGGCCCACAAGACGCCGGCGAAGATGTGGATCAGCCGAAGACCGATCGTCAACCAATTCATTCCTGCCTCCGATACGTCTTTCTCCGGAG
>DATEAV010000015.1:0-6288 GCA_035288185.1 Anaerolineales bacterium
GGAGGCGATCGGAGGCCGCCCGACCTTTGACGAGGCCTAGCCGCCATGATAAACTTCCGCCCGGCCTGCTCAGGGGGAAAGGCACACTCACCACACGGTTGCGGGGGACTGGAATCCTGAGGAGCGCGCATGCTTGAACAGTGGGTCTTCATTGGCCTCTTGCTTCCGATCGGCCTCCTACTCCCTGCCGTGGCAATCGTCCTCAATTGGATCCTGGGCCCCAAGAAGCCCAATCCTCTCAAGGGATCGACCTATGAGTGCGGCATCGAGACGGTGGGAGAGACGTGGATTCAGTTCCGGGCGCAGTACTACATCTTTGCGCTCGTCTTCGTCATCTTCGATGTGGAGGCCGTCTTCCTCTTTCCCTGGGCTGTGGCCTATGACAATCTTCCCCTCTACATGGTGCTCGAAGGCATTCTGTTCATCCTGATTCTGGCCGCCGGGCTCGTCTACGCGTGGCGGAAAGGCGCCCTCGAGTGGGTGTAGCTGCACGAGGTTCTTTCCATGGCTGATGGAGACTTCCCATCAGCCATGGACTTGTTTGGGCCCTGCGGAGCGTATGGACGATGAGTGATCCATTCGGTCAGATCGGCCAGTTCTTTCTCAATCTGCTCACCGGCCTGGGCGTGGAGGCGGGGCTGGCCTCGTTCCTCCTCAAGGTGGCCGGCGCGGCGGCTCTGGCCACCGGCTGCCTCTTCAGCACGTTCTTCCTGATCTGGGCGGAGCGCAAGCTCCTGGCGCGCCTTCAAGACCGGCTTGGCCCGAACCGGACAGGCCCTTTCGGCATGCTGCAGACGATCGCGGATTTCGCCAAACTGGTGACGAAGGAGCTCATCTTCCCCTCCGGCGTCGACCGGCCCGTCTTCTTGCTGGCTCCTCTCCTGGTGGTGATGTCGGTGGTGGGGATCTGGGCGGTCGTGCCGTTCGCGCCGCGGTTCATTGCCAGCGACGTCAATGTCGGCGTCCTGTATGTCGTCTCGGTCGGATCGATCGGCACGCTGGGGATCATGCTCGCCGGTTGGTCGTCGAACAACAAGTACGCGCTGCTGGGCGCCTTCCGGACGGTGGCCCAGCTGGTTTCCTACGAAGTCCCGATGGTCTTGGTCATGCTGGTTCCGGTGATGCTCTCGGGTTCGATGGGAATGGTGGCGATCGTCGAGCAGCAGCGTTCGATGTGGTTCGTGGTTTTGGCGCCGATCGCCTTCATCCTGTTCTATATCACTTCCCTGGCGGAGAATGGCCGGGCGCCGTTCGATTTGATGGAGGCGGAGTCGGAGATCGCCACCGGCTACAACGTCGAGTATTCGGGCCTGATGTTTGGGATGTTCTTCGTGGCTGAGTTCCTGCACGCCTTCACCATCGGCGCCCTGGCGACGACGCTGTTCCTGGGCGGCTGGCTCGGCCCGGGGGTCGACCGCTATCCCCTCCTGGGCCTGGTGTATTTCCTTGGAAAGTCGGCTGTGATCTGGTGGTCGATCATCTGGGTGCGCATGAGCCTGCCTCGCATCCGCATCGATCAGATGCTGGCCCTCAACTGGAAGTTCCTGACGCCGTTGGCCCTGGGCGTGGTGGTGGTCACCGCCGTCGCCGATAAGGTCGGCCCGGCCGGGACGCTAGGGCGGACCGTTGTGCAGCTGGTGGGCAACGGCGTGGTCCTGGCCTTCACCCTGCTGGCGCTGAGGGCCTACGCGGCGCGGCTCCGGAACCGACCGACGCTGGCTACGCCTCCGGCCGCCTCCACCTCCCTGGGAGCGCCTGCCCAATGACCCCGCTGCAGATCGTCTTCCTCTTCGTGGCCGCCTTCACGCTGCTCTCCGCCCTGCTGGTGGTGACGCGGCCGAACCTGGTTCACGCCTCGCTCTGGCTGATCGCCGCCCTCGCCGGCGTCGCCGTGCTCTTCGTTCTCCTGGAAGCCGGCTTCCTGGCGGCGGTGCAGGTCGTGATCTACATCGGGGCCATCGCCATCCTGATCATCTTCGCGGTGATGCTCACCCGGAGGGTGATGAGCGACAGCGGGCCGCAGGTGAACCGCAATTGGTGGGGGGCGGCCCTCTCCGCCCTACTGATCTTCGGCGGGCTCTTGGGGTTGTTCAGCCAGGTGCCCGCGGTGGGATCCGCCTTCCCGGCGGCCATCGCCAACGCCGATGGCCTGCTGGAAGACCTGGGGCGCTCCCTCGTGGATGTGAATCGCTACGTGCTGCC
This sequence comes from Anaerolineales bacterium, assembly GCA_035288185.1. Classification (GTDB taxonomy): domain Bacteria; phylum Chloroflexota; class Anaerolineae; order Anaerolineales; family E44-bin32; genus DATEAV01. Next base: position 2,203 of record DATEAV010000015.1, read on the forward strand.
GTTCGAGGTGGCCTCGGTGCTGCTGCTGGCAGCGATGATCGGGGCCATCGTCATCGCCAGGCCTGCGGCACGCGAGGAGGGGGAAGAATGATCCCTCTTTCCTGGTTCCTCATCCTTGCGGCAGCCCTCTTCTCCATCGGCCTGTATGGCGTGCTCGCCCGCAGGAACGCGGTGGCGATCCTGATGGGGATCGAGTTGATGCTCAACGCGGTCAACCTGAACCTGGTGGCCTTCTGGCGCTACGTCGCCCCCGGCTCGATCGCCGGGCAGGCTTTCGCCGTCATGGTCTTTGCCGTCGCGGCTTCGGAGGCGGCGGTGGGCCTGGCCCTGATCCTCTCGATCTACCGGCAGCGATCCACCGTGGCTGCCGAAGAGATCAACCTGCTCAAGTGGTAGGCATGCCTCGATGACACCGGAACTTCTCACCTGGCTGATCCCGCTCCCGCCGATCCTGGCCTTCGCCGTCATCGTTCTCCTCACCCATCGCAGCAACCGGCTGAGTCACACTCTGGCGGTGGGGGCGATGTTCGTCTCGTGGGGCCTGGCGATGACCGTCTTCTGGGCGGCGATCACAACGCCGGAGCTCGGCCAGCGGCCCTTCGCTTCTTCGATCGATTGGCTGCCCAGCGGAGTCGAGGCGCTCCGCATTGGAATCCTGATCGATCCTCTGAGCGCCATCACGCTCTTCTTCGTCGCCTGGACCTGCCTGGCGATTTTCGTCTACAGCATCGGCTATCACAACTACGGCAAGCCCCGCGATCCGGCAGACCGCGCCGGCCTGCCCCCGCACAAAGGCGGGATCGAGCCGATGTACGCCCGCTTCTTCGCCTTCATCTCGCTCTTCGCCTTCGGCATGCTCACCCTGGTGATCTCCGACAACCTTCTCCTTCTCTTCGTCGGATGGGAGATCATGGGGCTGTGCTCCTACCTCTTGATCGGGTTCTGGTATGGCAAGGACTCGGCCAAGAAGGCGATGGTGAAGGCGTTCATCACCACTCGTGTGGGCGATGTCTTCATGTTGCTGGGCATCGCCTACCTCTATTCGGCCACGGGGACCCTCAACTACCGTGAAATCCTCTTCAACGAAGAGGTGCTGCACTCGCTTGCCGAGGCGCCGTCGGGCGTGCTGGGGATGTCGGCGGCGGGGCTGATCGGCTTGCTCCTCTTCCTGGGGACGGTGGGCAAATCGGCCCAATGGCCGCTGCACGTCTGGCTGCCCGATGCGATGGAAGGCCCCACGCCGGTCTCGGCGATGATCCACGCCGCCACGATGGTGTCGGCCGGGGTCTACTTCGCCGTGCGCTTCTTCCCGCTCCTCACCGCCGGCTGGGCGGAGGGCGAGCCTCTCACGGTGACCATGCGCGTGGTGGCCTTCATCGGGGCCTTCACCGCGCTCTTTGCCTCGACGATCGCGTTGGCCCAACGGGACATCAAGCGCGTCCTGGCCTATTCGACGATCTCCCAGCTGGGCTATATGGTGGCGGCCGTGGGCATCGGCGCCTACGTGGCCGCCGCCTTCCACCTCGTCACGCATGCGTTCTTCAAGGCCCTCCTCTTTCTGGGCTCCGGCTCGGTGATCCACGGCATGCAGCATGGCCTGGCGGCGTCATCGAAAAACGCCGCACAGGCCATGCCGGGCCGGGAGGGCCCGGCCGGAGTGCACGAAGCCCACGCCCACGTCGACGCCCAGGACATGTTCAATATGGGCGGGCTGAGGCGCAAGATGCCGCGCACGTTCGTCACCTTTGTGATCGGCGGTTTCGCCCTGGCCGGCTTCCCACTCCTCACGGCGGGGTTCTGGTCGAAGGATGAGATCCTGGCCGATGCCTTCACCAACGGCCACCTGGCCGTCTTCCTCACGCTGGCCGCCGCGGCCCTGCTTACGGCGTTCTACACGATGCGCCAGATCACTCTCACCTTCCTCGGCGAGCCACGCACCGAGGCCGCCCGGCACGCCCACGAATCCACCGCCACGATGACTGTGCCCTTGCTGGTGCTGGCCGTTTTCTCGGTGGCGGCGGGGTGGGTGGGGATCCCGGAATCGTGGACGGGCGGGCGCGTCCCCAATTGGTTTCACTCCTTTGTCGGCGGCACATTGCTGGAGCACCCGCCGGCCGCCCCGTTCCATTGGGCGCCGCTGCTCACCTCGGTGGGCGTCTCGCTCGGTGGGCTCCTGCTTGGCTGGCTCGTCTATCGCCGGGTGGCGGCGGGCGCGCCCGATCCGGCCCGCAAGCCTCTCGGATTCGTCTACACCGTCCTGGAACGCAAGTATGGCTTCGATGAGTTCTACGACTGGGCCTTCGTGCGGCCGGCCTATTGGTTTGCGGAGACCTTCTCCTACCTCTGGATCGACCGCGGCGTGATCGACGGGATCCTGCATGCGGTGGCAAGGATTGCCCTGCGGCTTGGTTCCATCTTCCGCAACTACTTCGATAAGCCGGTCGTCAACGGATTGATGGGCGATGGGACGGCGAGCGTGGTGAAGTGGGCCGGGAGGCAGCTGCGCGCCGTTCAGACCGGCCGCGTGCAGCAGTATCTCATCGCCGGCCTGATCGTCACCGGTATCCTGCTTTCGTACGTCCTGGTCGTCAGGCCGTAGGGGTCGCCGATGGAATTCCTCCAGTCGCATCTGCTCTCCCTGATCCTCTTCTCCCCGGCGGTGGGAGCCCTGCTGATCCTTGTTCTCCCGAAGGAGAAGACGGCCTGGATCCGCTGGGCCGCGTTCCTCATCAGCCTGATCCCCTTCGGGCTCTCCCTTTGGCTCTGGGCCGCCTACGATCCGTCGCAGCCCGGCTACCAGTTTGTCGAGCAGGCGGCCTGGTATCCGACGGTCCGCTCGAGCTACCATGTCGGCGTGGACGGGATTTCCGTCTCGATGGTGCTCCTCACCACGCTGCTGACGCCGCTTTCGCTTCTCATCTCGTGGAGCATCGCCGAAAACGTCCGCTCGTATATGGTGCTCTTTCTCCTCCTGGAAACCGGGATGCTGGGCGTCTTCCTGGCCCTCGATCTCCTGCTCTTCTTCGTCTTCTGGGAGGTCGGCCTTGTGCCGATGTACTTCCTGATCAACCAGTGGGGGAGCGCCAATCGGGCCTACGCCTCTTTCAAGTTCCTGATCTACACCATGGCCGGCTCGCTCGGCCTGCTCCTGGCCATTCAGATGATCGGCGTGGCCTCCGGCACGTTCGACCTGATCACGATCACCGAGCGGTGGGCCACGTTGGATGGGCCTCTCACGCTTCTCGGGCTGCCGATCACCTTGCCGATCGGAACCGTGAAGGCGGTGGCCTTCTGGGCTTTCGTGATCGCCTTCGCCATCAAGGTGCCCATCTGGCCGTTCCACACCTGGCTTCCGGATGCGCACACCGAAGCCCCCACCGCGGGCTCGATGATCCTGGCCGGCGTATTGCTCAAGCTGGGAGCCTACGGGTTCCTGAGGCTGGTGCTGCCCCTCTATCCGGAGCAGGCGCAGATCTATGCGGGGGTGTTGGGGCTCCTGGCCGTGCTGGCCATCATCTTCGGGGCCTTCGCCTCGTGGGGGCAGGACGACTTCAAGCGGCTGGTGGCCTATTCCTCCGTGAACCACATGGGCTTCGTCGTCCTGGGGATCGCCGCGGCGGCGTTCGCCCGCGGCTCGCTCTCCGAAGGTGACGCCGTCTTCGCCCTGAACGGCGCGGTGCTGCAGATGTTTAACCACGGCCTCTCGGCGGCAGGGATGTTTCTTCTGGTGGGCGTGATCTACGAGCGCACCCACACCCGGAGCCTGAAGGAGTGGGGCGGCCTGTTCCCCCTGATGCCGATCTACGGCGGGATCCTGATCTTCACCGCGATGGCCTCGCTCGGGCTTCCCGGGCTGAACGGCTTTGTCTCGGAGTTCATGGTCGTGCGGGGCGCCTGGCCGATCTTCACCCTCTATACCGCCCTCTCGATGATCGGGCTGCTGATCACCGGCGCCTACATCCTCAAGGGGATCAAGCTGGTGCTCCACGGGCCGATGAATGAGAAGTGGGCCGGCCACCGCCTGGAGATCAGCCGGCGGGAAGTGATCGCCATCGCACCGCTCATGGCCCTGATGCTCCTGATCGG
>DATEAV010000016.1:0-9406 GCA_035288185.1 Anaerolineales bacterium
GGTAGACGCACGTGATGCGAGAATCCCTCCCGATAGGGCTTGAGCGCCGCCTCCACCTGGGCAAACACCTCAGCCGATGCTTCAGGATCCATGAATACCTCCATTTAGGGCCCGAGAGACTGTGAACGACTCGGCCGAAGACTTCGCAAGTCTCCCTCGGGTCAAAGGTGTTCCTAATTCACTCCCCTCCCATGTTGGACCGTTCCACCTCACCCCCCCTACCCCCTCTCCGCTTGGCGCGACCTTTCCACCGATCGTACGAAAGCGGAGAGGGGGATGCAGGTCTTAGGAGGCAAGGGCCGGCTCCGCCGCCCCTTGCCTCCTAAGGTAACCTCCCCTCCCCCGGCAGATCCTCATCGGCGGCGGGTTCGACAAAATGCCGGGGGAGGGGTAAGGGGTGGGGGCACCGCGTGACCCGAACCATTGACTGTCCTTCATGAGTGGTTACTACATTCGCTCACAGCCTCGGAGAAGGGGCCTAGCCCGTTTGCTGGGCGCCATGCCCCATCCCTTCGGATCAATCCGACTCAACGCCCCCTTAATGGGCAGCCGCGCGCTCAGCCCGGCGATTGCACCGAATTCAGATCGTGGAAGACGCGGCGCAGCGAAGGATAGAGCTCGCGAAACGAGCGGTAGAGGCCGGCATAGCGGGCATGGTGCTCCGGGTTCGGCCGCACGACGCTCTCGATCCCCACCATCGGCTTGGTGGCCTCGATCGTCGGGAAGAGCCCGATTCCGACGCCGGCGATGAGCGCCGCGCCAAACGCCCCGGCGACATCGCGATGGGCCACGACCTCGACGGCCCGCCCCGAGACGTCGGCGAGGATCTGCACCCAGGGCCTCCCCGAGGCTCCGCCTCCCAGCACGCGCAGGGGATCGGGGCGCAGATGGTAGTGCTCGCGGTAGCTATCGAGGATCCAGGTGAGGTTGTAGGCCGTCCCCTCATAGATCGCCCGCGTCATCTGGGCGCGGCTGTGGTTGGCTCCGAGATTGACGAAGGCCGCCCGGGCGCGCTCATCCGGCACCGGCGAGCGCTCGCCATACATCCAGGGTGCAAAAAGCAGCCCACCCGAGCCGGGCTCGACGCCCTCCACCTCGCGATCCATCGCCTGCAGGGTGGCCGAATCGGGCTCGGCCCGATAGAGCTCGCGGGCCGCCCAGTTCAGGCACGCGCCGCACGTCTCGGTCTCGCCGATCATCAGGAACTTGTCGCGGTCGGCCGATTGGGTGGTGGCGATCCCGCGCTTGCCCCCGAAGCGGCGCCCTGTCGTGATGGCCACATAGCCCGACGTGCCCAGGCAAAGATGGCCGTCGCCTTCGCCCACCGCCCCCGAACCGACGGCGGTGCAGTGCGCGTCCCCGGCTCCGGCGATCACCGGCGTCCCGGCGCGCAGGCCGAGCTCGGCCGCCGCCGCCTCGGTGAGGCCCCCGACGGTCTCGCACGATTGGATCAGCTCGGGGAACTTCGCCGGATCAAGGCCCATGTAGCGCATCACCGGGGAGTCCCACGTCTTGCGCTTGAGGTTGAAGAACCCGGTCATGAAAGCCGTCGTCCACTCATAGACGACGCGGCCGGTGGCGCGGTGCAGGAGGTAGCCGCTTGCATCAAGGAACGCGGCCGTCCGGCGATACACATCCGGCTCGTGCCGCTTGAGCCAGATGTACTTGGGAAGGAGATCCTTTCCCGTAATCGCCACACCCAGGAGCATTGCGAATAGGGTCGGCCCCCCGAGACGCCCCATCACCCATCGCGCCTCCCGGCCGGCCCGCCCATCGAGCCAGGAGATGCAGCGCCGCAGCGGCCGCATCTCCGAATCCGCGGGAATCACGTTGAGCATCTGGGTCGAGCTGCTGACGGCCAGGATCTCCTCCGGGCGGGCGCGGCCGCGCTCGAGGACGGCCCGGGCCGTGCCCGCCATCGCCTTCCACCAGTCCTCGGGCTCCTGCTCCGCCTGAAGCGGCCCGGGGTAGTAGGTGGGATAGGCCTCGTAGGCCGAGGCGATCACGCGGCCATCTTCGGAGACGAGAACGGCCTTGGTCCGGGTGGTGCCGACGTCGTAGGCCAGGAGATAGCCCATGGGCAGCCTGCCTTTCGTTGGGCGAAGCGCGCCCGCAGCCCGGCGCGGCTGCGCTTTCCAACCCGATCCGATTCTAGTACAATTGTTGCACAGTGCAACTAGATCGAGCTTCCCCCCGATGCCGCGCCTGAGCGCCCCTGCCCCCCGACGGGGCGTTGGCGACGGCCCTCGGCCCGACTACCGCCTGGGCCTCGATCGCCGCCGCGCGCAGACGCTGCGCGAGCAGGCTCGCCGGGCCATCGTCCGCGCCATCCGGGCTCGCCGCCCTGGCTTCCTTCTCGGCCAGCGCCTCACCACCCTGGCCCTCGCCCGGGCCAACCCCATCCACCGCAACACCCTCACTCACGCCATGAACGACCTGGTGCGCCTGGGCTACCTGCGCCGAATCCCCAACCATGGGTTTGAGGTCGTCGAGCGCACGCCCGATCGCCCCGCCCTGCTCACCCGCCACATGCTATCGCTCAGCGAGGTCGCCCAGCGAAGCGGGCTTCAGGCGCGCTCGACGCTCGTGCCCCAGGAGTGCGGGGAGCGCCGGGCGGCCGAGCTCCCGGCGCGCCTGCGCCGTGCCCGGGCCGAGCTGGGCCTCGGCACCGGCGACCGGGTGTGGATTCTCACGCGCTGCCGCTGGGTGCGGGCCAGTTCTCAGAAGCGCTGGATGCTGGCCGCGGTGGAGCAGTCGGTGCTCCCCCAGGCCATCACGCCGGGTTTCCTTCCGGCCGCCGTGACCGAAATCCAGGAGCGCGGCGATTTCTCCCTCTACCGCTATCTCCGCCGCGCCTTCCCGCGGGATGAGTTTTTCAAAGCCCAATACGAGATCTCGCTCGAGGCGCTGCCCGAGGCCCTCGCCTCTTGCTGGGCTTCACCGGGGCCGCCGGTGAAGGTCCTCAACGTCACCTACGGTTCGCAAGGCGCCCTCGAGTTCACCCAGACCTGGTTCGACCCGCGCCGGGCCGTCCTCCTGGCCGGCTCACTCGACGTCCGCGTCGGATAAGTCGCCTCGCATCTCGCCTCCGCATGCCCGACACGTTTGTTTTGGAGACACCGCCAGGGCGCGTCGTCGCTCTGACATGCGAGCGTAGTTGGAGTCGCGCTCCGTCGCCGGCTCGCCGTGTCGAAGACCCAGCACCTGCGGTTCTGGGCAGGTGTCCTGGAGGTCTTCCAGGGCGAACCCTCGCCGCCGGGCCACCCCCAGGGCCTGATCCCCTGTGAATAGGCAAGGCGCTGGGCAACCTTGTTGCCCGCGGCGACGCTCTATCGCGACACGCAGGGGCGGGTCTGCCTGGTGCGCGCCCTGAGAGAACACCAGGGTCTTCGACGAACCCGCGGGTGTGGGATTCGGCCGGCGACGGAAGGCGCACAGACTACGCTCTCAAGACCCTGGGGGGACGGACGCCGGCGGTGTCCTCGTGAATCAGGCTGCAGATCCGAGGCACCACAGGTGTGCCTCGCCCTCATGGATAGAAGTCTTTCACCTCGGCCGAGGGCAAAGTGATGAGGCCTTCTTCGCGGTCACCCAGTTGCGAGACGCGCTCGGGCTTGGCGCCCACCAGGTGGGCGGTGAAGGCCGCGGCCAGGGCGTCGAGCTCGTCGTGGGCCAGCAGGCCGCGCAGGGGGAGATGGCCGGTGAGGAGATGGTGGCGGGTGATCTCCTCGAGCAGGCTGAGCGGGTTGGCCAGATCGATGCCTTGCAGATACAGCACCATCTGGCGTTGCAGACGTCCCTCCAGCGTTTGCTTGAGAAACGGACGGCGGGCGAGCAGCGCGGCGTAGCAGGCGTGGGGATGGACCTCGATCACCAGCCGCCCTTCCATCGGTTGGCCGCGTTCGAAGAAATGGAAGCCCATCGCTCCCAGCCGCCGGTAGATCTCAAAGCCGGTTCGCATCCAGTTGGGCGCGTCCTTCTCTTTGGCGGGCGTGTTGTAGAGGCGGATGTTCCGCCGGCGCAGCTCATACTCGCAGAGCTTCCATTGCCCCCATGTCTTTCCTCCCGGCTGGAGGTTGAAACGGCGGCGGACCTCCGGCCGGAGCATCAGGCCGCGGTTCGGTGACTGGGGCGCATCCACAGCCACGACGGCGTGCTCCAGCCCGGCGACGTAGGCGAGCACCTCCTCGAGGCCTCCGTGACGGAGCGCCACCAGGCGCAGATCGCCATCCAGGACGGCGTAGTGCATCGGCCGGGAGCCAGCGGTGGGGTCGATCCCCACGTAGAGGGCCTCGTCGAAGAGCATGGCCGTCTCCTCAGGCGCGGCGAGCGCGCACCTCGTCGGCGAAGGCCTCCCATTCGGAGGGATCAGTCGCGTACGGCGTCAGCCATGGCCGCTCGGCGGCCTCGCGCAGCGCGGCCGTTGCCGAGCGGCCGGCGATAATACGGTAGGCCACGAACGCCCAGCGGGCGCGGTGCCGGCCGAGGCTGGAATGGAGAAGCACCTTCCGGCCTTCCTGCAGAGAGCCGTCGATGAAACGGCCGACCAGCCAGCGCTCCTCGGGCCCGGCCTCCGATTCGTCGCCGATGTTCAGCCAGAGGAAGGCAAGCGGCGGGATTCTAAGGAAGGTTGCCGGCCTCCCGGGCGAGAGATGAACGACCGCCGAGATGCCGGTCTGGCCGGCGAAGTCGTCCCAGTGATCGGGGATGTAGGCGCCTCCGCCAGCGTAGATGCGATCGTGGACCCAGGTCACGCGGCCTCCCTGCGGCGCGGGGAGGAGTATACACCGGGGAAAGAGTTCGGAGTTGCGGGGCGGCCCTACGGCCCCGGTGATAGCCCGGCCGTTATGTCACACCCTGGGGGACAGTGGAGCCGCAACCGAGGCCCGCACCGGCAACGGATGGAATCGGTCGGACCATTAGACGCTCGGGACGACGCTATCGAGAGGGGCCCACGATGTCGAGGCGGAGGGCGAAGCACACCTGCCCAGCACCTGCGTCCTGGGCAGGTGTGCTTCGCCCCTACATGATCAATCAGGGCGAGTGCGGGAGAGAGGAAGGCCGGAGGTGACCGTGCCCCCGCGGGGCCCGGATCAGCGGGCTGTTTTGACGGAAGACCGGCCCGGCGCTATACTTATTCTCGCCGTCACAGCCCGTCCCCCAGCGGCAGGCGCCCGGCCGTACCAATCTCGCAGGACGCACCACAGCAAAACCCTCAGGAGGTCCCTCGCATGGCTACCCGTAAGGCGGTCAGGAAGAAGGCCCCCGCACGCAAGGCGACGCCGAAAAAGGCGGTCGCGCGCAAGCCCACGGCCAGAAAGCCGGCCAAGAAGGCGGTGGCCTTCAAGCTCACTTACGCCACGATGTTCAACCCGCCGGAAGAGATGCACACCCGGTTCGACGCCGCACTGGCCAAGACCAAGGCCGCGTTGGGGAAAGAATACGGGATGATCATCGACGGCAAGGAAGTGCGCGCCGCGGAGAGATTCGAGGACCGCTCGCCCATCCATCGGGATTGGGTGCTGGGCGTATTCCAGAAGGGGGGCGTCGAGCATGCTCGGCAGGCGCTGGCCGCGGCCCGCAAAGCCTTCCCCAGATGGTCGCGTATGCCGTGGAAGGATCGGGTGCGGATGATGCGCAAGGCCGCCGACCTGATCGATCAGCGCATCTACGATTTCGGGGCGGTCCTTTCGCTCGAGGTGGGCAAGAATCGCAACGAGGCCCTGGGCGACGCGGCCGAGACGGCGGAGCTGATCCGTTACTCCTGCGACCGGGTGGAAGAGCACAAGGGCTTCGTAGTGCCCATGGGGAAAGACCCGATCACCCGCTTCAACATCCGCAACGTCTCCATGCTGCGCCCGTACGGCGTCTGGGTGGTGATCAGCCCCTTCAACTTCCCCTGCGCCCTCACCGGCGGGCCGGTCGGGGCGGCCCTCGTGGCGGGCAATACGCTGGTGATGAAGCCGGCCACCAACACGCCCTGGACGGTGCGCCTGATCGCCGAGGCGCTGCGCGACGCCGGGCTGCCGGACGGCGTATTCAACTACGTCACCGGCCCGGGCTCGACGATCGGCCAGGAGCTGATCGAAAGCCCCGAGGTCGACGGGATCACCTTCACCGGCTCCTTCGACGTCGGCATGAAGATCTACCGCACGTTCGCCGGCGGTCGCTACGCCCGGCCGACGATCCTCGAGCTGGGGGGCAAGAACCCGTGCGTGGTCACGCGCAAGGCAGATCTCGAGCGGGCGACGCTCGGGATCGTTCGCTCGGCCTTCGGCCTCCAGGGCCAGAAGTGCTCGGCCAACTCGCGCGTCTACATCGAGCGGCCGGTGTACGACCAACTGGTGAGCCGGCTGGTCGAGGCGACCTCCAAGCTCACCATCGGCGATCCCACGGTGCGCGGCGTGTTTCTCGGCCCGGTGATCAACGAGGACTCGTACCGGGACTACAAGCAGTTCAGCGAGGAGCTCTCTCAATCCGGCAAGATCCTCACCGGGGGCAAGGTGCTCACCGAGGGTGCCATGGCCAAGGGGTTCTTCTGCCAGCCGACACTGGTGGCCGATCTGCCCCTCAGCCACCGGCTGTGGAAGCACGAAATGTTCCTGCCGATCACCACGCTGGCGCCGGTGGAGAGCCTCGACGAGGCGATGAAGCTGGCCAACGACACCAACTATGGCCTGACGGCCGGGTTCTACGGCAGCCGCGAGGAAACCGATCGGTTCTTCGACCAGATCCAGGCGGGGGTCACCTACGCCAACCGCCCGCAGGGCTCCACGACGGGCGCCTGGCCGGGATACCAGCCGTTTGGAGGCTGGAAGGGATCGGGCTCATCGGGCAAGAACGCTGGCGGCCTCTACTACGTGCAGCTCTACATGCACGAGCAGATCCAGACGCTGGTGAGCTAGGCGCATCGGACGGACGGGAGGCACACACATTCGCGGCCTTCTCGTAGGGGCGACCCGGCGGGTCGCCCCTACACCTCGCATCCGAATGCAGCCTCCGATGAGCATGGAGCTTCCCCTCCCCCCATGACCGCGCGCGCCGGAAATGCTCTCGTTCTGATCGGTCTGATCGCGCTTGTCGTCTTCCTCGTCATGCTTTCGGGGGGGGAGACGGATGTTCTGCTTCTCGTGGGCGGTGCGGCGATGAGCGCCCTTGGTCTGCTCTTGCGGCGACGCGCCGCCCGGCGGGAGCGGGCCGAGCCGGCGCGCTTCCGTGCCTTGCGCCGGATCCTCGGGCGTGACTCGGCCGCCGAAGAGGAGGAGTAGGAGGGGGTGGAGAGGTGCAGCTGAGGCCCCACCGTTCGCCGCGCCTGGAGATCGAACAACGGCAGTTGCTTCCCGGTCATGAAAATGGGTCTTGACAACATAGAACAGGTGTTCTATTCTGTTGCCAAAGGAGGAGGTCAGCATGGCCCAGCATCCGATCGTCCACATCGAGTTTTCCGCGAAAGACCGGGAGGCGGCGGGCAAGTTCTACGCCGACGTGTTCGGCTGGCAGGTCCAGCAGATGCCGGAGATGGACTATGCCACGTTCGAGGCTGAGGGTGGGCCGGGGGGCGGGTTCAACCCACTGACGGATGACAATCCGGCCGGGACGGTGACGGTCTACATTGAGACCGACGACATCGATGCCACCCTGGCCAGGATCGCCGCCCGCGGGGGCAAGATGGTGCAGCCGAAAGCCGAGATCCCGGGCTACGGCTGGATGGGCATCTTCGCCGACCCGACGGGCAACAAGGTCGGGCTTTATACAGCGACGCCGAAGTAGGGGCGCCAGAGCGAGCGATTCGCCGGCCGATGGAAAGGCAGAGTCACGCCCTGTCCCTTCGCAGGCTGGGTGGATCCATTCTCGAAACCGGGCCTCTTAGGGGCTCCGGTTTCATTTTGTGCCGGGCGCACGGCGGATTTCCCCCACAAACTCAAACCTGGCGCTCGTCTACTCGGCGAGTCCGGCCGGCCCAATTCCGCGATGGTGGGTGGGAGAGGCGTATCGATCGCCTGGAAGCCAAGCGCGCCCCTTAGGGCTCTACCATTTAGGGTCTCGGTAGCGGTCGATGTACTGGACGATACCGTGCCCGTGTGCGGAGGCCCGCTCCCCGGCGGGCAATACCCCGGCGTCGGAGAAGGCATAGCTCTCACAGGCTCCCGTTTGATGTGAGCATCGAAGACCTGCAATTCTGGTGGGGGTTCGGCAACACTACGTTTGCACAGGAATTCGCTTGCGACTGGTACAGCAGGACGAGCGGGATGCATCCGGGCATCGGCTTCGGAATAGCCTATGGCACGCCTCTGTACTGGCCGGCCGATCAACCAGGGGTGGTTGTGAGTGTAGACGGTGATCCCATAGACTATAGCGCCGGACCGCATTCCCTGATCATCGAGGCCGGAGGCTTTCGCTTCCTCTTCGGACACATGTCTGATCAAGACCCGACTGTTGAGGTAGGCGACACCATACAGCCCGGGGATCTCATCGGGTATTCCGGCAATCCAAGCGGGGTCGAGGATGCCGGCAATGATCATCTACATCTGGAAGTCAGGCCGGTCGAAGACCGACGCATCGTGGTCAACCCCTTAGCGTTCTTCGCGCAATCCCAGCGAGACTCGCTTTTCGACCTGTTCAGCGGAGACTATACGGGGGACGACAACCCGCTGTCGTCGGGGTTCTACACACTTCAGCTCGTCGACAGTTGCTTCGACGGTGAGTGAGGCGGATCATGAGTGACGAGGCGGTTCGGCAATCCATGTCTATCCGAGGATCGCGCCGTGCGGTCGGGCCTTTGATCCTGATCTTGGGCATGGCAGCGACGGGTTGCAACGCGCTTCAGAGGCCGTCGCCAACCCCTATCCCTTCGCAGAACGCATATGGCGGAGGTGCCCGTCAGGTCGTCGCGGCCGAGGTCGAGGACTTCGGGTGGACCGAGGATGGGGAGGTCTACTTCTCTCTGGCGGTAGAGGGGGGACGGCGTTGGTATCAGTTTGATCCGGCGACGGGCTCCACGAGGGAGTCCCAGCCTCCGCGACCCGAGGTCCCTCCCGAGGCCTACGAGCGGCTCACCGAGGGTGGGACGGTCCAGGTCCTGACAGCCATTGTGTCGCCCAGCGGTGACAAGATCCTTTATGAGCGGCGTCCGGAGGGCTTCACGACGCCAAGCTTCGAGACACCAATCCCGGACTACTCCCCTCCATCCGAATTGTGGTTAGCCGAAGGGACAGGCGTGACCCGTAGCAGATTGGGGCCCCTCTGCGGGACACTCAACCCCGAGGTCACCTGGCTCCAGGATGAGACGCTGGTCTTCGGCTCGTGTGCCCCTCCCATGGGCTTGTCGATCATCTTCCTTCTCGCGGACCTGGACGCTCAGGCAATCCAGGAGATTTCGTTCTTGGGAGCGACCGGCGGCGAGGAG
>DATEAV010000017.1:0-4893 GCA_035288185.1 Anaerolineales bacterium
ATCATGGCGGGGGTCATCGGCCTCCGAGACGATGAACTCGGTGGCGAGGATGGCGATCAGCAAGACCGCCGAGAGCCCCAGCCCCGCCCACCAGGTGGGCCCCATCGGCAGCCGGGCCAGAATCGCGCCCACTCCCAGGGCAGCCAGCCCCGGCATCACCCAGTGCTCGCGGGTGGTCCGGCCAGGCTCCCTCCACGGATGGGCCCGGATCAACCAGTCCGCTCCGGCCGCCATCAAAGCCGCCGCCAGGGTGAGCATCACGTTGCGCGTGTTGACCTCAAACCGCAACAGCAGACCGAGCACGCTGAACTCGGCCCGTAAGGCAGGGAGTTCGACGATGCGCAGGAGCGTATAGGAGAGGAGGACCAGCGCGCTGAGCACGCTCAGTCGATTGCGGTCCGGCTGGGGGGGTTGGCGGAGCACGCCGGCATTCTAGCACCGGGGCAGCCCATCGTCCATCGAGCGCCGCCCCATGGCCGCTTTGGGTGATTGTTCCCGCCGCCGCGACACGCTATCCTGGTCGATGATTCCAGTCCCCGCCCCGGGGAAAGGCTGGACCGGAGGTTTCCATGGCCCAGGTGAACGTGTCGAAAGATACGGCGGCGATCCAGGCGCTGTATGAGGCGGTCACGCGATCTCTGGCCTCGGGCCAGAGTCCCCAGGCCGTCGCCAGGCGATTGATCAAGCGGGGAATGCCCCCCGAGCCGGCAAATCGCCTGGTGGCGGAGGCCTCCGCCGCCGTCAACGTCTACCAAAAGTCGCCGGAGGGCCGCAGGGCCATGGTGAAGCGCTACCAGGGGCGCATGATCCGCGGCCTGCTCTGGGCGGTGGGTGGACTGCTGGTTACCGCGATCACCTACTCTATGGCCAGCGGCCGAGGCGGCACCTACTACATCTTCTGGGGGGCCGTTCTCTTCGGGGCGATCGACTTCTTCGCCGGGTTCCTCGGCTGGCTCCGCTACCAGTCGGAAATCTAGCTCCCGCCCTCAGCCGCGTCTTCGTGCAAGCAGTCCGGCCCAAACCCGCTCACCCCAGCGCAGCCAGCACCTCGCCGCTGTGGCCCTCGGCCTTCACTCCCTCGAATATCCGGGCGATCTTGCCGTCCTCACCAATGAGGAAGGTCGTCCGGCGGATGCCCATCACCTCCTTGCCCATCACCTTCTTTTTCCCCCAGACTCCATAAGCCTCGGCCACGCGGCGCTGGGGATCCGCCAGGAGTGGAAAGGGCAGGTCATACTTCGCCCTGAACTTCGCCTGGCTTCGCACCTGATCGGGGCTGACTCCCAGGATCACGACGTCTTTCTCGGCGTAGCTTCGGAAATCATCGCGAAACCCGCACGCCTCCTTCGTGCATCCAGGCGTATCCGCTCGCGGATAGAAGTACAACACGACCCGCCTGCCCCGGAAATCGGAGAGGCGAACGGTCTCTCCCGAATCCGTCTCAAGCTCGAAGTCGGGGGCAGGCTCGCCTACTCTTGGCATCGCCATGTCGTTCTCTCCTGGTCAACCTTCAAGACGCGGCGGAGGACGCTTGCGTTCGGGACATCACCCTGCCCCGCGAAGCCCCTCCGATCTGCCTCACGACCCGGCCTCGACAACCCTATGCCCCGCCTGGATCAGGGCGTTGGATGCCCGGCCAAGATCGTGGTCTTTCACGAACAGGAAGTCGGTCTCGTAAGTCGAGACCGAGAGGATAGGGACGCCGGCCTCGGCCAGCGCCCCGGCAAGCGAGGCCAACACCCCGATCACCTCGAAGGCAAACGGCCCCACGACTTGCAGACACTTCCAGCCCCGTTCGCCATCCTCCGTGGCGGGGATCCGATCTTCGGGGCACACGATCGAGAGCTCATCCGGCGTCCTGGTGATCGAGACAAATCCTCCTCCCTCCGCCCAGGGCGGCACTGCCGCTTGCGGATCCATGCGGCAAGCCGCGTAGCGTCCGGGGAAAAGGCGAAGGGTGTGGCCGGACATGGGGCTCCTTCCAATTGGCGTGGGCGGCTCACCCGGGAAGATCCCGAGGCGAGGCGCGTTCAGGTTCAAGGGATCGAAGCGATCGTGGTTCCCATCGGCGCTGGATCATAACCCGGCAGCTCGCCGACGGCCCGCCGGAAGCCGGGATCGCCCAACAGGTCCAGAAGAGGACGCAGAACGGCGCTGTTGTAGTGAGCCTGTGGGATCACGAGGTCGTAGCGCTCCTGGAAGAGCGGCACGAAATCCAAGCCGAGCGCCGAGGCGGCGGCGCGGATCCCCAGCCCGGCGTCGGCGCGGCCCGAAGCCACGGCGACGGCCACCGCCAGGTGGGTGTATTCTTCGCGGGCATAGCCACGGATCTCCTCAGGCGAGATCCCCAGGCGCGTTAGATGATGATCGAGGAGCAGCCGCGTTCCGGCGCCGCGCTGCCGGTTCACGAAGATGAGCCCGGTCCGAGTGAGGTCCTGCAGTGAGCGCACCTCTTTCGGATTGCCCGCGGAGACGATCAGCCCCTGCTCTCGCCTCACCAGCGCAACCACGACCACCGGGACATCCGGGAGGTATTGGGCGATGTACGGGATGTTGAATTCGCCGCTGGCCGGATCGAGAAGGTGGCTGCCCGCCAGATGCGCCTCGCCACGGCCGAGGGCGATCAGTCCCCCGACGCTCCCCACGTTGGCGGAGGACAGCCGGGATCCCTTCTGAGCCAGGAATTGGGCCATGAGATCGATGGTCAGATCGTGCGACCCAAGGACGACAATCGTCCTGTCCACCTCCTGAGAGCCGCGATAGAGCCGAACCCGGACCCGCTCCCCCGCTTCCAGGCCCTGCACTCCGGCCGGGATGATGACAATGCCATCGGCCCGCACGAGTGAGGTGATGACGCCGGCACCACGCGAAAGCGGCGCGGCGACCAGGCGCTCGCCCACGCGGCCCACGGTCACGCGCAGGTATTCATCATCGCCGGCCGAGGAATGCACCTTGCGCGTCAACACCGCATCCACACCCTGCGGCTCGGCAGGGGGACGCCCCAGCCAGAGGCTGATGAGCGGCTCGACGAAGATCTCCCCTGTGAGAGCGGCCGAGACCGGATAGCCGGGGACGCCGATCGCCGGCACCACCCGAGACCCGGCCCGGATCGTCCCGAGGATCACCGGGTGCCCGGGGCGTACGGCAACGCCGTGGACCAGGAGCTCGCCCAGAGAGCTTACGACGCGCGCCGTGTAGTCCTCCGACCCGGCCGACGAGCCGGCGTTGATCAAGACCAGATCATGGCTCGCGGCCGCCTCGGCCACAGCCCGGCGGATGCGCAACTCGTCGTCGGGGATGATCTCCCATCGCGTCGGCGCCCCGCCCCACCCGTCCACCTGCGCGGCAAGGACGATCGAGTTGTATTCCGGAATCATGCCCGGGCGCGCCGGGCCGCCCGGCGGCACCAGCTCACTGCCCGTAGGGATCACCGCCACTCGCGGCCTCCGCCACGCCTTCACTGTCCCTCGGCCGCTTCCGGCAATGGCACCTAGATCCACCGGCCGCAGAACATGACCTGCCGGCAAGACCAGCTCGGTGGCGACGATATCTTCCCCCATCAGCCGGACATTCGACCAAGGTGGAAGCGGCGTGCGGACCACGATGGCCCGCCTCGCCCGGCCCAGCTCGTCGGGATCGACGGGCTCGACGTTCTCGATCGCAACGACAGCGTCCGCCCACTCGGGGATAGGGTCGCCTGTGTCGATATAGTGTGCCTCGGAGGCTGTGCTCAGGGTGATCGGGGCGCGGTCGGAAGCTCGCTCGGTGGAGCCCGCCCGGACTGCATACCCATCCATGGCCGCGGCGTGGTAGTGGGGGGAGGAGGCCGCCGCCCAGACCGGCTCGGCGGTCACCCGGCCAAGCGCCTCCTCCAGCAGGATCTCCTCTGCTTCGAGCGGCCCCCACAGCCCGGCCGCGTGAAGCGCCCCCCGGAAACGGCTCCAGGCCTCTCCCAGGGGGACATCATGGAGGTAGATCTCGCTCACCACTTGGGCTTATCTCCTCGCCCTATCGAGCCTGTGAATTAGTCCCCGATCGACCGACAAGGTCCGTTCTCCGAGCCTGTCGCGTCCAACAGCCCCCACCCCTAACCCCTCCCCCGGCACTTGCTCCCACGTGCCTGAGCGATAAGGGTCTGCCGGGGGAGGGGAGGTTACCTAAGGACGCGTCCTTAGACCTTCATACCCCTCTCCGCTTTCGGGCAACGCGTGGAGCAATCGTGACAAGCGGAGAGGGCCCCTCGGCTTTGCCTCGGGGGGCTCACCTGCACCGCACCCCCTGGCACCGCCCGCCAGGGCAGGTGTGCGGTGCGCCGCAGGTGCAGGTGTCGCGCGGACAGGGGGCCGTCGCGCGGCCCGAACGGGGTGAGGCAGAAAGGTACAAGACATGAAGGGCACTCACAGCCTCATCAAAGGGAGGGATGGGTGGAGCTGGCTCATTCCCCGAAACGAAGGCGGCATTCCTGCCGAGCACGACACCGGCCTCCACAATGATGAGCCCGAAAGCACAGCACGTCAACGAGATCGCAGAGCGCCCCAAGGCGCGGGCAACCCGACCTTTCCTAGCGAATCCACGTCTTGGTCGATGAGCCCCTTATCCCCGTCTCACTTCCGAAAGGTATTTCTCAAGGTTTGCCGACCGGGCGATCTTCCCGCTGCTCGTCTTGAGCAGCCAGCGGGGCCCAACGATTTTCACATACCGCAGGGCGACGTCGGAACCACGCGTGACACGCTCGCGAATCTCGTCGGCGATCTGGCGCCTGGAAGCCTCGTCGGCCGCATCCGCCTCGGCAACCACCACGGCGTCTTCGGTGCCCGTCTGATCGTTGAAGACGCCGAAGGCCACCACTCGCCCGGCGTGAACGCCGCGCGCCTGGCCGGCCAGCTCCTCCAG
>DATEAV010000018.1:0-8091 GCA_035288185.1 Anaerolineales bacterium
CTCCTCCGGTCCCACTCCTCTCGGAAACCCCGCGAAAGTCTCCAGCCCGCGGCGGGCTGCCTGGACGAGTCCCTGCGCCGGTTCCCCGAGTTCTCACTCACGAGCGACGCAAGCCGGGTCCATCGTCTCCGTTGCGCCGTCGGTGTAGAGGAGGGGTGCTGCGGGCCAAAGCCGCGGACGGCGGCGGCACAGAATGGAGGAGAGCCTCCAGGCCGGCCCGCCATGGGTGGCGGCCAGCACCGGAGGGCGGGGCACCGCTGCCCTCCGCCGAAGGGCCGGCGGGAAGAACCCCTTGACAGGCCGTCGGTTTTTGTCCTATCATCGTAATGTAATAACATTATGCTCTATAACCTCGGGAGGCAGGCTACGGCGGCAAGGCCACGGCAACCCAGCGAGCGCCGGATGAGCATCGACCGGGCAAGCCCGGTGCCGCTGCATATCCAGCTCAAGCAGGCGCTTAAGGACCAGATCCTGGGCGGAAGCTGGAAGGCCGGGGATCTGGTCCCCGGGGAGCCTGATCTGTGCCGCGAGTTCCGGGTGAGCCGGACGACCGTGCGGCAGGCGCTGGCCGGGCTGGCCTACGAAGGGCTGGTGGTTCGTGAGCGAGGGCGGGGGACCTTCGTCGCGCCGCCCAAGCTGACCGAGCGTGCGGCGGAACGCCTTTCCGGGTTCTACGAGGACATGGCCATCCTCGGGCATCCGCCCGTGAGCCGTGTGCTCAGGCAAGAGATCGTCCCGGCCAGCGAGCAGGTGGCCGCCCGGCTCAACCTGAAGACCGGAGGCCGGGTGGTCGAGATCGAGCGGCTGCGACTTGTGCAAGGTGAACCGGTGGTCCTGACGACGACTCGCGTGCCCCACAAGCTGTGTCCGGGATTGGAGGCCGCCGACCTCACTCATAGGTCGCTCTACGAATATCTGGAAACCGAATGTGGCCTCACGCTGGCTCGAG
Source organism: Anaerolineales bacterium (assembly GCA_035288185.1). GTDB lineage: Bacteria > Chloroflexota > Anaerolineae > Anaerolineales > E44-bin32 > DATEAV01. Next base: position 950 of record DATEAV010000018.1, read on the forward strand.
GCCGGCGCACGATCGAAGCTGTCGCCGCGGATGCACGCCAGGCGCGATTGCTGCGCACGCGCAGGGGCGCCCCGCTGGCGTTCCTGGAAAGCGTGAGCTACCTCGACGACGGCCGGCCGGTTGAGTACTACCTCGCGTGGCATCGGGGCGACCGCTCCAGATTCGAGGTGGAGCTCTTCCGCAGTCGAGGCGGCGAACGCGAATCGCCGCTGCCTCCGAATCACCTGGGCCGCCTCCCGCCGGGGAGCGGGTCGCTGCGCAAGGCGAGACGGTCATGAAGGCGATCCCGGGCACGGGGAGGCGATCGACGTGACGAGCAGGCAAGAAGTCCGCGCCAAGGTCCGCAACGTGGTGTATCGAACGCTCGGCCTGGAGCCGCGAATCGTGCCGGTGCCAAAACGCCCGCTGGTGACCGAGCTCGACATCCGCGACCTCGCCTTTGGCTCGGAGTTCAAGGTGCCGAGCGGGGGGCTCATCACGCCCTTGGCCCGCCAGGTGGCGATGGACCGCCACATCCAGCTTGTGCCGGCTTCGCCTCTGGCGGCGGCCGTGGACGCATCCAGCCCGCGGGGCCAGGCGGCCTCGCCTGCCCATCAACCGGTGGCGATCGGTGCGGACCATGGCGGGTTTCGGCTCAAGGAGAGCATCAAGGGCTATCTGCGCGAGCTCGGGCACGCCGTGATCGACTGCGGGACGACGAGCGCCGAGCCAGTGGACTACCCCGATTTCGCCCTGGCCGTGGCCGAGCTCGTGGCTCAGGGACGCGCCCGGCGGGGGATCGTGATCGACGGCGCCGGGATCGGCTCGTGCATGGCCGCCAACAAAGTGCCGGGAGTGCGGGCAGCCATGTGCTACGACCAATCGACGGCGATCAACAGCCGTGAGCACAACGACGCCAACGTGCTCACACTGGGGGCCGGCCTGATCGGGGAAAGCCTGGCCAGGCAAATCGTCAAGATCTGGATGGAGACGCCTTTCGGCGGCGGACGGCACGCCCGGCGGGTGAACAAGATCAAGGAAACGGAACGCCGCTTCGCGCGCCTCCCGTAGCCGCTGCGGCATCAATACCAGGACGGCTGATAGGGCCGCCGGATGAAGCAAATCGACGAGAAGACCTTGGACCGAATCATCGAAGAAATCACGAGCCAGGTGCTCCTGCGGCTCCAGGAGGAGCCGGGGGAAGGCGGGTCGTCCCGAACGGCCCTGCTCTCGGCCCACAATTTCGCCGAGACGGTGCAGCCCGTCTTGAGCGCCGGGGCCGATCGACTGGCCAGCACCCTGGGCATCGCGCCATCCGATGAGCGGCTGGCGCACATGATCGATCACACCTTGCTCAAGCCCGACGCCACCCAGGACCAGATTGCCCAGCTGTGTTTTGAGGCGCGCAAACACCGCTTCGCCTCGGTGTGTGTGAACCCCGCCCACGTCAGGCTGTGCGCCGAGCTGCTCAAGGGAAGCGGGATTCCGGTGTGCGCCGTGATCGGCTTCCCGCTGGGGGCCACGCCCACCGACGTGAAAGTGTTTGAAGCCCAACAGGCCATCCGCGAGGGAGCCAGCGAGCTCGATATGGTCATCAACGTGGGGGCGGTCAAGTCCCGCGACTACGAGCTGGTCGAACGCGATATCGCCTCGGTGACCCGCGCCTGCCATGCCGGGAATGCTATCCTGAAGGTCATCATCGAGGCTGCCCTGCTCACCGACGAGGAGAAGGTCGTCGCCTGCCAGCTGGCGAAAGTGGCGGGGGCCGATTTCGTGAAGACCTCGACCGGCTTCGCGGCCAGCGGGGCGACCCCCGAGGACGTGGCCTTGATGCGGCGAGTGGTGGGCCCGTCGATGGGCGTGAAGGCCGCAGGCGGGATCCGCACCTACGCCGATGCTCAGAAGATGATCGCCGCCGGCGCCAGCCGAATCGGCGCCAGCGCCAGCGTGAAGATTATTCAGGAGGCCGGAAAGTGAGCACCAAGGAGAGTTGCGGATGACGGTGGACCTGCGCACCTACGTTTTCCTCGACAGCCTTCAGCTGCAGCACGCGGGCTTCCTGGGCACGGTGGCGCAAGGGTTCCTGCCCCTGCCGAACGACGCTTCCCTGTGGGTGGAGATCTCCCCCGGGATCGAGATCAACCGCATCACGGATATTGCGCTGAAGTCGACGCGGGTCCGGCCCGGGATGCAGATCGTCGAGAGGCTTTTCGGCCTGCTCGAGGTCCATCACGAAGATCAGGCCGAGGTCCGGGCGGCGGGCGCGGCGATTCTGCGGGCCCTGGATCTGACGGAGTCAGACCGCATCAAGCCCAAGGTGGTCTCCAGCCAGATCATCCGTTTCGTCGACGCCCACCAGGTGCAGCTCATCAACCGGTTGCGCCACGGCCACATGCTGCTGGCCGGGCAGACGCTGTATGTGTTGGAGGTGGAGCCGGCCGGCTACGCCGCTCTGGCGGCCAACGAGGCCGAGAAGGCGGCGCGGATCAACATCCTCGAGGTGCGCGCCTTCGGCAGCTTCGGCCGCGTCTACCTGGGAGGCGAGGAGCGCGACATCATGGCCGGCTACGGCGCGGCCGTGGCAGCCATCGAGGGCGTTAAGGGACGCGAGGCGCAGGCGGGCCGGCGTGACTGAGGGCCGGCCGAGCCGGGCGTCTTGATTCTGGACGGAAGAGACACTCGCATTCATCCAAACCGAATTGAGTCATCGGGAGGAAACTGTGGCTGAAGAATACGGGGCAACCGAAGCGCTGGGAATGGTCGAGACCAAGAGCTACCCGGCCATGGTGGAAGCTGCCGACGCGATGGTCAAGGCGGCGAAGGTCGAGCTGGTCGCCTACGAGAAGACGGGCGGCGGGTTCGTCACGGCCATTGTGCGCGGCGACGTCGCGGCGGTAAAGGCGGCGGTCGAAGCCGGCGCGCGCGGGGCGGAGAAGGTGGGCGAGGTCGTCGCCATTCACGTGATCCCGCGGCCGCATGCGAACGTGGACCGCACGCTTCCGCTGGGCCGAGGCCCCGAGGGCGGGAAGCCCGCCAAGGCCTAGCGACGGGGCATGGAGGCCGCGCCGGGCGGGACTGGATCGCCGAGGCCGCCTCGTGCGGCTGGCGCGCCTCGCCCTGCAACCTGCGCCGGAGACGGCGGCCAGATGGAGTAGCCAATGCTGCTGGGCAGAGTGGTGGGCACGCTGGTGGCCACGCGGAAGGAGCCCTCGCTCGAGGGGCTGAAGTTCCTCGTGCTGCGCCAGCTGGATATCGAGGGCAAGGCGATGGCCGGCTACCGGGTGGCGGCGGATGCCGTGGGGGCGGGCCTGGGCGAGGTGGTGCTCTATGCCACCGGGAGCTCGGCGCGCATGACCAAGGTCACCGACAAGCGCCCGTGCGACGGTGTGATCATGGCCATTGTCGACACGCTCGAGGTGGACGGCGTGGTGAAGTACGACAAGGCCGGGGTGGGCTGATGGTCCGAGATCGCCCCTGCGCCGACGCCGATCCAGAACGCCAGAGGCTCGCGTTTCCCATGATCAGCGAGCTCGCCCACGGCGTGGCCGGAGAATAGGAGCGCCAAGTGCTCGAGGATGCCCGGATCGACGCGATCATCCAGCAGGTGATGACCGAGCTGGGTCAGGGCGAGCGGCAGCCGCACCAGCCGCTGCCCGAGGTGGATCTCACCCGGCCGCCGGCTCCGGCCCCCGCGCTGCGCCACGGTGACAACCTCTTCTCGGATTCCGACAGCGCCGCAAAAGCGGCCCGCCGGGCGTTTGAGCAGCTGAGTGGGATGCCTCTCGGCCTGCGCGAGCAGATGATCAGCCACATGCGCCGCGCCGGCCGCGAGAACGCTCAGCTCCTGGCGCTCGAGGCCGTCAATGAAACCGGCATGGGCCGCTACGAGGACAAGATTCAGAAGAATTTGCTCAACGCCAACAAGGTCCCCGGCCCAGAGATCCTCTCCCCCAAGACCTGGACCGGTGACAATGGCATGACACTCGTGGAGTACGCGCCCTACGGTGTGATCGGAGCGATCATCCCGAGCACGAATCCCACTTCGACGGTCCTCTCGAATGCGATCGGGATGGTGGCGGCGGGAAATGCCGTCGTCTTCAACGCCCACCCGGGCGCCAAGGCCTGCTCCAACCACACCGTGCAGCTGCTCAACGAAGCGATCGTCGAGGCGGGCGGCCCGCCGAATCTGGTCTGCGCGGTGGCGGATCCGACGATCGAGTCGGCCCAGGAGATCATGCGCCATCCCCTGGTGAATCTGCTCACCGTCACCGGCGGGGTGGGGGTGGTTCAGGCGGCGATGCAGAGCGGAAAGCGGGCGATTTGCGCCGGGCCGGGCAACCCGCCGGTGGTGGTCGATGAAACGGCCGATCTGGATCAGGCCGGGCGAGGCATCGTGGCCGGCGGCTCCTTCGACAACAATGTCGTCTGCATCGACGAGAAGGAGACCTTCGCCGTGGCCTCCATCGCCGACGGATTGAAGCGCAGCATCTGCGCCCACGGCGGCTATGAGATCGACGCCTCCCAGCTGGAGCGGCTGATGAAGGCAATCTTCACGAAAGTGCCGCCCCCGGGCCAGCCGGGCGGGATGAACCACAGATTCATCGGCAAGAACGCGGGCGTCTTGCTTGCGGAGATCGGCATCAACGTGGGGGACGAGATCCGCCTCGTCCTGGTGGATGTCGGCCCCGACCACCCATTGGTGGTCTCCGAGCAGATGATGCCGATCATGCCTCTCGTCCGGGTGCGCAACGCCGATGAGGGCATCGATCTGGGCAAGAAGGTGGAACACGGCTTCCGGCACACGGCGGTGATGTATTCCAAGAACCTCGACAATCTCAGCCGGATGGCCCGGGTGATGGACTGCAGCATCTTCGTCAAGAATGCGCCTTCTCTGGCGGGGCTGGGCGACGGCGGCGAGGGCTTCTGCTCCTTCACGATCGCCAGCCCCACCGGCGAGGGCCTTACCAACCCGATCAGCTTCAGCCGCATCCGGCGCTGCACATTGAAAGATGCATTCCGGATCGTCTGATGATCCCGAGACGATCCGGCCACGGGGCATGCAAGGATGATTGAGCCAGCTCTGGCGCTCGTCGAGTTCTCCAGCATCGCAGCCGGCATTCAGGCGGCCGATGCGATGGTCAAGCGCGCCCCGATCGACGTCATCAAGGGCGGCACCGTGCACAATGGCAAATACCTGGTGCTGATCGGCGGGCGCGTGGCCGACGTCGAGGAGTCGCTGGCCGCCGGCCGGGAGGTGGGTGGCTCGTCCGTCCTGGATTTCGTCCTGCTGCCCCAGGTGCATCCCGAAGTTGTGGAGACGATCGGCGGTGCGCGCGCGCCCCAGGCCACCGACGCGCTGGGCGTGATCGAGACCACAACCGTGGCGGCCGCGATCCACGCGGCCGATGCCGGTGTCAAGGGCGCGCTTGTCCACCTGGTGGAAGTGCGGCTGGCCGACGGCCTGGGCGGCAAGGGGATCGTGCTGTTCTCGGGGCTGATCCCCGACGTCGAGGCCGCCGTGCAGATCGGCGTGGGCGTTCTCGAGCGGCCGGACCTCCTCGTGCGCGAGGTCGTGATCCCGAAGCTGCACCCGGAGATGTGGGAGAACGTCGGCGAGACGACGTGGTTTGGGTCTCGGGTGAGAGGGGCGCTGTGAAATTCGGCCGGGTGATCGGCACCGTCGTGGCGACGCGCAAGGTTGAGGGCTTTGAAGGCGTGAAGTTCCTCGTGGTGCAGCTCCTCGACGAAGATCTGAGGCCGGAGGGCGAGCCCCAGATCGCCGCCGACGCCACGGCCCAGGCCGGCCCAGGCGAGCTCGTCTTCATGGTCGGCAGCCGGGAGGCGGCTCAGGCCCTGCCCGAGATCTTCGTCCCGGCGGACCTGGCGATCACCGGGATCGTCGACGAAGTGGACGTGGAGCGCGGAGTTCGCCGCGCCCAGCCGACGGCCGTCTGGCACTCTCCCGCGGATGACGAGGACTGACGGTGTACATCGGCAAGGTGATTGGGACCGTCGTCTCGACGATCAAGATCGACCACCTCGACGGCCGCAAGCTGCTTCTGGTCGACCAGCTCGACCTGCGGGGGAACGAGACCGGCTCCTACGACATCGCCGTGGATGTGGTCCAGGCCGGGCCGGGGGATACGGTGCTGGTGATCGATGAGGGCAACGGGGCGCGTCAGATTCTGGGGATCGACCCCGGGGCGATTCGGGCCGTGATTGTGGGCGTCGTCGACGAGGTGGCTCTCAGCGAGTAGCGGAGAGCTGGCCGCAGGGAACCGCTAGGCCCACGCGGTCGAACGACTCGCCATCGCCTTGGAGAGCGCCGGGCGGGCGCTGATCCCAACGAAGATCCTCGGCCAACCCAGTGGTCGAGCGTTCCCGGGCCGCCGGCGCTACTTGCTGCCTGCCGCCTGCGCCGCCCGCCTGACCAGCTCGACGTAGTCGGGCTTCAAGCTCGCCCCTCCCACAAGCGCGCCGTCAATCTCCGGCATGGCCATAAAGTCGCCGATATTGTCTACGGTGACGCTTCCGCCGTATTGGACGCGAAGCGCCTGGGCGGCGCTCTCGCCGAACCGCTCGGCGATTGCAGCGCGAATGGTGAGGGCGATCACGCGATTGGCATCGACCGGGGTGGCCGCCCGGCCCGTCCCGATGGCCCAAATGGGCTCGTAGGCGATCACACAGCGGGAGATTTCCTCTGGGCTGAGCCCTTCGAGGCCGCTTGCCACCTGGCCGGTGACGAAGCCATGGGTCTCACCGCTCTCCTGTTGTCGGAGGTTCTCCCCCACGCAGAGGATCGGCGTGAGGTCGTAGGCGAGGGCAGCGCGCAGCTTGCGATTGATCGAGGCGTCGGTTTCCGGGGCGCCACCGGCTGCGCGGCGCTCGGAGTGGCCGAGAATGACAAACTGGCAAAGGCCGGCCAGCATGGCGGCCGAGATCTCGCCGGTGTGGGCTCCTTTCTCCTCCCAGTGCATGTTCTGCGCGCCCATGGCGATCTGGGTGGGAGCGAGAGCCTCGGCGACGGCCGCCAACGCCGTGAACGGCGGGCAGACGACGTTGAGCACACCCTCGATCTCGCTGAGGGGGTGGCGGATGCGCCGCACGAAATCGAGTGCTTCCTGCGGGCGTCCTAGGTTCATCTTCCAATTGGCGGCGAGGAT
>DATEAV010000019.1:0-12102 GCA_035288185.1 Anaerolineales bacterium
GAAATTGAGCCCAGCCCCAGGGTGGCCTCAAGCCCGACAGAACCCTCCCCCGTGGTGGCCCGTGGCGAGACCTTGAGCATGATCCTTCGTCCCAGGGCCGTTCCCAGGACGATGAGGAATCCCACCAGGCCCATCCCATACGCTGCCTGAGCGAGGTGCGGGAGCCAACTCATTTCGACCCGATCCCAATCCGCAGCTACCGGGCCGGGAGGCCCGTACTGGGAGTGTCTTCCCGCGTGTCTGCTTGATAAGGGCTCGGGCCACTGGACATGACTGCCGGGGATGGCCCTCGCCCGTCAAGCTCGCGACGCCCGAGGGTCGCCGCGAGGCGTCCCTGCCGACGGCCCTGCAATCCTCCATGGGGCAGGCCCCGGGGATTGACCTGCGTCGTGATCGTCGCATCTGGGCCCCGGCGCAGTAACGACTCCGGGTAGAGGGTAGCGATCAGAGCCCGCCGCGGAGGATCGCTCTTGATGAGCCAGGCGGGAGGCTGGCACGACCCCGCATACATGAAATCCCTGGGCTTCATTGTGATGGACTCACATGACACTGGACCGCATAGATCGAAGCCCATTCATCCCGGAAGACTTCCTCCAGGCATCCCGCCTCGCGCCACGAGACCAGGCGCTCAAGGGCGGTGCGGACGACCCCGGCCGGATCGTGCTGAAGGAGGAAGTCGAGATCTTCGAGGCTGAGCAGCACATGCGTGATGCCGCGATCCGCAAACCAGCCGGCGAGAGCCTCCTCCCCTTCCAGGGCAGCGATCTCAGCGGACCAGCGGAAGTGATCGGGATCGGGAAGGCATCGGTCTGGGCAGTAGTAGCCACGACCGTCTCCGAGGAGCAAGGCGCGGGCCGTCCCTGGGAGCTCTTCCTCAACGAACCGCACGGCCTCGAAATCGCCCAGGGCCCGGCTGAGGAACTCACGCCGGCTCTCCGCCCCGATGGCCGCCAGAGCCGGGTTGAACTGGGCCTGAACAACGACCTGATAGAAGAGCGTCGGGACCATCAGTGCGACGGAGAGCAAGGGCAGGAACATGGGCCAGGGAAGTCGCCACTGCTTGCGCGGGACAAGATTGCTGGCTACATAGGCCGCCGACACGGCCAGCCCGGGGTAGATCGGAAGTAGAAACCGAATCTGCTGGGAGCCGAAGGCCCACAGGACAACCCTCGCCAAGGCCATCCACAGGATGAGCGAAATCACGCGATGACGAGGCATCAGAGGGTATGCAAGGAGGATAGGGAAGATCAGCGCCGGGACATCGATCCGGTTCATCATGGTGCCGAAGAGGGCGTGGCGGGCGTAGACGTTGAATGGAATCAGAAGGTAGGCCAGCAATCCGCGACCGGTCCCGAAGCTGCTGAGGTAAGCGTTGTAGAGCGACAGCCGTTCCGATGGCCATCCGGGGCCGCCAAAGTAGAGCGGGAACACCGGGTTGCCAAACCAAATCAGGTTCTTGAGATACCACGGGCCGCCGACGAGAGCTGCAATGAGGCCAAACCCGCCGACCGTGCGCAACCAACCCGTGCGGCCTTCGCGGGCGGCGGCCAAGGCCACGAAGACGCCCAGGACGGCGAGACCCAATAGGCCCAGGTACTTGGTCCCCATCGCAAGCCCGATGAAGACAGCGCTCATCCCCAGCCAACGCCTCGAGCGGCTCTGCCACCACACCAAGCCCGCGACCAGGGCCAGGAACTCGTAGAGGGCCCAACCCAGATCGATGTAGGCGAAGGACGCCCAGATGGGCAGCGTGGGCACGCCGAGCAGAATGGCCGCGGAGAGCCAGCCACCTCTTTCTCCGAGCCACCTCCGGCCGGCAGCGTAGGTAGCCAAGACCAGCAGAACCGCCGAACTGAAATGGATCAGCTTGGGAAAGACGTCGTCCCCATAGGCCATGCCGAGGCTAAAAACCATCTCCAGGGTGAAAGGCGCATTGACATACCAATTGTCGGGATACGGAAGAATTCGCCCCTCCCGCAGAAAGAGCTGCGGCCCCACCAGGTGGTACATGAGCCCGTCGTAGTCCCAGGGGGGAGAGAGGGAGTGGATGAAGGCAAGGATGCCGATCACGGCGGCGAGCACAGCCGAGATCCTGGCCAGCGGCTCCGCGGATCTCCAGGCTGCGTGGATGGCACTCAGCGCACGGCGCACGCGGCCGGGCGCGGCCCGCCACTGCGGTCCCACCCACAGGCTAAGCCCCAGGATGCTCCCCGTAATCCAGGCAGTGTTGAGGAGCCCGATCATTCCCAGGCCGAACATCAGATAGCCCAGGGCGCCCAGACCCAGAGCGAGAGAGAACACGCTGCCTTCGAGGCGAGTGAGATCCGGAGGGGCCAAGAGGTGGAGCAGTTTTTCGCCCAGGCCGTGAGCCAGCACCGCCGTGATCGCCATGAGGAGCAGGGTGAGGGAAAGATCTCTCAGAGCCACGGCGCCCGTGGCGTCCAGGTCGCGCGGGGGCCAGGCAATGCGGGCGAGGAGGATCGCTGCCGTCAGCAGCGTCCAGGGCAGGGCGCGGGCCAGGTGGCTGAAGGGCCGGCGGAGGGCGGCCATCGCGCCGGCATTCTATACCCGGCGCAGAACGGGCAATAGCGCGGAGCCCGCCATCAGGCCGGGCTCCGGATACTTGCAGAGAACGAGCGGCGATCAGCTCTGTGGCGGCTGGGCGTGGGACAGTGGATGTTGCCGCTTGCTTTGCCAGATGGCCGCAACCAGGATCGCCGCCAGCAGAAGGACGGTGATCCAGCCCGCCGCGCCGAGGACGCGGTATTGCACGACGATGGGGGCGATGATTACCGAGACGAGGTTGACGACCTTGATCATCGGGTTGAGCGCCGGGCCGGCGGTGTCTTTCATCGGGTCGCCCACGGTGTCGCCGACCACGCTCGCCTTGTGGCGCTCCGAGCCTTTCCCCGTGTTGCGGGCCGGGTCGGCTGGCTCGTCTTCGATGATCTTCTTGGCGTTGTCCCAGGCCCCGCCGGCGTTGTTCATGAAGACGGCCAGCAGCTGTCCCGAGAGGATGATTCCCGCCAGGAAGCCGCCGAGGGCCTCCACCTGGAGGAGCATCCCCACGAGAATGGGAGTGATCACCCCGAGGAGAGCGAGAGGCACCAGCTCCTTCTGCGCCGCGGTCGTGGAGATGGCGACGGCCTGGCGATAGTCGGGCTTTACCTTTCCCTCCAGCACACCCAGGCGGAACTGGCGCCTCACCTCTTCCACAATGAGCGACGCGGCCCGGCTCACGGCGTTGACGGCAAAAGAAGAGAAGAGCCAGGGCAGGGCGCCTCCGATCAACATCCCCACGAACACCTGTGGCACGTCGACGCGGATCCCGATCGAACGGATCTGTTCGGCCAGTGGAACCCCGATGGCTGCCTGAGCCCGGCTGACGTCAACCAGGTAGGATCCGAAGAGCGAAACCGCCGCGATCACCGCCGATCCGATGGCCACGCCTTTGGTGATCGCTTTGGTCGTGTTGCCCACGGCGTCGAGGTCGGCCATGATCCGGCGGGCCTGGAGGGTCTCCTCATCCTTCTGGTCGTGCCAGGAGAGCTCTCCGATCCCGCTGGCGTTGTCGGAGATCGGGCCGTAGGAGTCCATGGCGACGTTGTTGCCGGTGAGGGTAAGCATGCCGATGCCGGTCATGGCTACCCCGTAAAGCACGTACTCCACCGAGTGGGCGGGGTCCACTCCGCCGAAGATCAGGATCGAGGTGAAGATGGTGAGGGCGATGACGACGATCGACCAGACCGAAGACTCATACCCCACCGAGATGCCCGAGAGGATCAGCGTGGCGGGCCCGGTATTGGCGCTGCGTTGGATGCCACGCACCGGGGCTGCGTGGGTTCCGGTGAAATACTCAGTGAGGCGGTCGATGAGGATGGCGAGGAACACGCCCGCCGACGTGGCCAGGAAGGGGCGCCACCAGCCCCCGGGGACGTCGTGCATATAGAAGAACCCGATGCTGCCGAAGAGGACCACGGAGATCGCCGCCGAGGAGAGGAAGCCGGTGAAGATGGCCCGCATGGCGTCGCCCGATTTCCCTGCGCCGCCCCGGACGAGGTAGGTGCCGATGATCGAGGAGACGACCCCAATCCCGCGCACGAGGAGAGGGTAGATGATCCATTCCAGGTGCCCGGTGAGGGCCGTCAGCGCCAGGCCCAGGATAAGGGCAGCGACGATGGTCACCTCATAGGACTCGAAGATATCGGCCGCCATCCCGGCGCAGTCGCCGACGTTGTCGCCCACCAGGTCGGCGATCACGGCCGGGTTGCGTGGGTCGTCCTCGGGGATGCCCGCTTCCAGCTTGCCCACCAGATCGGCCCCGACGTCGGCGGCCTTGGTGAAAATGCCGCCTCCCACGCGCATGAAAAGGGCCACCAGCGTCCCCCCGAAGCCGAAGCCGAGAAGGGCGTCGGGGGCGGCCTTGCCGAAGTAGAGGAAAATCAGAGTCCCGCCGAGCAGGCCCAGGCCGTCGGTGAGCATACCGGTGATCGTGCCGGCGCGATAGGCGATGCGCAGCGCGTCGCCGAAGGAGCGGCGCGAGGCGGAGGCCACACGCACGTTCCCCTGCACCGCCATACGCATCCCGATCTGGCCCACCGAGAGGCTGAAGAGCGCCCCCATCACGAAAGCGGCGGCCCGACCCACGCCGACGGTGATGCGGACCTCCTCGGCGCTCAGGCTCGCAAACCGCTCCAGCGCTTCCGGCGAAGGCGGGGCAATGTAGACGGAAAGGAAAAGGGCCACCGTCAGGACGACCACCAGGGGCAAGACCGAGCGAAGCTGCCGCCGGAGGTAGGAATCTGCGCCGTCGCGGATCGCCCCCCAGACCTCCTGCATCTTGGCGGTTCCCGTGTCTTCGCGGAGGATCTGGCGGCGGAGGAATACGGCGTAGGCCAGGCCCAGGATTGCGACCACCAGAACGCCGTAGAGAGCGGTCTGCTCAAACGGGGTTAGACCTTGCATCGAGGAGCCTGCCTCCCGGTTGATGGTCGGTTGGGGGAACGGGGCGCATTGTACAAGCGCGAAAAAGCGATGTCAAGCGGAGGCGTCGTCGGACGCCGTGGCCATGAGCTGCCGGCGGATGCCTGGCGAGGCCTCTCTTCCTCTCCGGCGCCCTCCGGGCGGATCGGGGCCGCCATTATGGGTTTCCGAGGAAGAGCCTGCTAGCCCGGGCGGTTGTGCTTTTCCGAACACAGATGAGCATTTGATGAGAAGCAACCCGAGCGCTTGACTCGTCTCCCTGCTTTTCTGTATAGTTTTGGCCGGGGCTCGTGCGAGACGGCCCCGGCCCGCAAAGCACCGGCCGCGTGCCTTTCGACGGCTGCAGTGCTTTTTGTTCGCCTCGGACGCTTCCCCATCCAAGGGTCTGCAGCCGCTCCCGCGAGGTTTAAGGATGATTCAGGTTGAAGGTTTGACCAAATACTACGGGCGCAACCTTGCGATCCAGGGCCTCACCTTCGACGCCGAGGCCGGGGAAATCCTAGGATTCCTCGGCCCCAACGGCGCCGGCAAGACGACGACCATGCGCATCCTGGCCGGCTATATGCCTCCCTCGAGCGGCTCGGCACGAGTGGCCGGGTTTGACGTCGTCGATCAATCGCTCGAAGTCCGGCGCCGCGTCGGCTACCTGCCCGAAACGGTGCCACTCTACCCGGAAATGTCGGTGAGCGAATACCTGACCTTCATGGGATCGCTGCGCCGCGTGCCAAATCTCGACGACCGGGTGGAGCAGGTGATCGAAGACGTCAGGCTCGAGGAACGGTCCGAGAGCTTCATCGGCAACCTCTCCAAGGGACTACGGCAGCGGGTGGGAGTGGCTCAGGCGCTGCTCCACAAGCCGGAGGTGTTGATTCTGGACGAGCCAACGATCGGCCTCGACCCGGCCCAGATCATCGAAGTGCGGAAGCTGATTCAGGAGTTGGGCAAGGAGCGCACCGTCTTGCTCTCGACCCACATCCTCTCAGAAGCCCAGCAGGTGTGCGATCGGGTGTTGATCATCAACCGCGGACAGATCGTGGCCGAGGACACGCCGGCCAACTTGCAGGCCCAGCTCGCCGGAGGCGAGCGGCTGCGCGTGCAGGCGGCCATGGAGACCCGGGAGCTGATCGACCTGCTCCGCAAGGTGCCCGGCGTGACGCGGGCCGAGGCGACTGGCGTAGAAGGGGTGGTCGAGCTCGCCAGCGCTCCGGGACACGATATCCGGCCCCACGTCGCCCGGCGTGTGGTGGAGGGCGGCTTCGACCTGTTGGAGATCCGCCCGGTGGGGATCAGTCTCGAGGAGATCTTCCTGGAGCTCACCCGCGAGGAGGCTTCGGCCGAGGCGGAGGGGGTACCCGGTGCGTAACATCTGGATCATCGCCGGCCGTGAGTTCCGGCTCTACTTCGTCTCACCGGTGGCCTACGCCGTGGCGGGAATGTTCCTCCTGATCCTGGGAGGGCTCTTCGCTGCCCAGCTCTATGCGGGCCTACAGTTCGGGCAGGTGACCCCGGACGGGCGGATCGTCATCGATCCGCTGGTGACGATCCTGCTGTTTGCCACGCCGGCGATCACGATGCGCCTGCTGGCCGACGAACAGCGCATGGGCACGATCGAGCTCCTGCTGACGGCGCCTGTGCGCGATTGGGAGGTGATCGTCGGCAAGTGGCTGGGGGCGATGGGGTTTATGCTCGCCCTGCTCCTGGCCACCTGGATCTACCCCCTCATCCTCCACCGGCTGACAACGCCCGGGATCGATCAGGGCGTCCTCGTCTCAGCCTATCTGGGCCTGGTGCTGATGGCGGGAGCGATGGTGGCCATCGGGGTCCTGATCTCCTCCCTGCTCAACAACCCCGTGGCCGCCTTCTTCGTCACCCTGCTCGTCTTGCTCTTCCTCTGGATCGTCGGGGTGTTCGGGCGGGGGACAGGCTCGGGGAGCGAGCTCCTGAGCTACCTGAGTTTTGTTGACCACTACTACAGCAACTTCTACCAGGGTCTGCTGGACCTCTCGGATGCGGTTTACTACATCAGCCTGACTGCCCTGGCTCTGCTCCTGGGTAGCCAGGTTGTCGAAGCGAGGAGGTGGCGATGAGCGAGCCGACGGCCAACCTCTTCGGCAGGGTTCGTGATTGGTGGCAGCGGGTGCGAGGCGGCGGGGGCGCGGGAGCGCGCGACCGGCGCCGCTGGGCTCCCTATGGCTTTCTCCTGGCCGTGATCCTCTTCCTGGCCACCGCCAGCGCCTACGTGGTGACCCGGCGGCTGGATGTCTATGTCCAGGTGGGGGCGGCCCTGACTCTGCTGTCCGTTTTGGCCGGCATTCTCCTCGACCCGGCGCTTGTGCGCCGCGCCCTCACCGGCCGTCAGGCGCGTTACGGCGGCAACGCCGTGTTGATCAGCCTTGCATTCCTGGGGATCCTGGTTGTCGTCAACTACCTGGCCTACGCGAATCCGCTGCGGGCCGACCTGACGGAAGACCAGGAGTTCAGCCTGTCGCCGGAGACGCTCCTCACGCTTTCTGGGCTCCAGTCGCCGGTCCAGATCATCGGGTTCTATGGCAGCAGCCTGCGCGGGTCGCAGGAAAACATCCGGCCTCTGCTGGACTCCTACCGGGCGAACAGCGATAACCTCGTGTCGTATGAATTCATGGGCGACCCAGACGCCGAGCCGATCGCGGCTCGTCGGTACGGTGTCACACGCGATGGCTCGCTCGTTGTCATCATCGGCGAGGCATCCGAGGTTGTGCCCTTTCCCAGCGAGGAAGAGATCACCTCGGCGCTGATCCGCCTCGCCAATCCGGCTGACCGCAAGATCTACTTCCTCACCGGCCATGGTGAACGGGATATCGAGGAGACCGGCGAGGGAGGGGTCAGCGACGTTCGGGCCGCGCTGGAAGCCAAGAACTACGAGGTCGGCACGTTGAATCTGCTGGTGGAGACGGAGGTGCCCGAGGACGCCCTGGCTGTCATCGTCGCCGGCCCCACGTTCCCGCTCACCCAAGGGGAGGCGGACCTTCTGACAGGTTATCTGGACGGCGGTGGCTCCCTGGTGCTCCTGCAGCAGCCGCGGGCCGAGACGCGCTTCGGCAGCGCGGAAGACCCGCTGGAAGCGTATCTCGCCCAGACCTGGGGAATCGCTCTCAACGACGATCTGGTGATCGAGCCCGGCTCACAGAATGCAGTCTGGGCGATCGCATTCAGCTACACGAGACACGCGATCACCACTCGTATGCAGAATGTGGTCGCGGTCTTGCCCTCGGCCCGATCCCTGACGGTGAGCCCGCTCGAGGATGTCAGCCTGACTCAGACGCCACTGGCGTTCACGAGTGAATTCGCCTGGGGCGAGACCGATCTGAGCTTCGCCGAAACCGGGATTGCTCCGAGCCAGGACCAGGAGGGCGAGACGAGCGGCCCCCTTGCTCTGGCCGCCGTAGCCGACAACGGCGTCACCGGCTCGCGGGTCGTGGTGTTCGGCGACGCCGACTTCGCCGCCAACCGTTTCTTCTCCCAGTTGGGAAACGGCGACCTGATCATCAACAGCATCGACTACGCTGCGGGGCAGGAGAATCTGATCAGCCTCACCCCCCGGCCGGCGACGCAGCGCTTCGTCATCCCGCCCTCGACGCAGGCTTTGGGGTTGATCATCCTCACCACCGTCGGTTTGATGCCAGGCGCCGTCGTCGTGCTCGGGGTCTGGGTCTGGTGGCAGCGGCGCCGAAGGCTCTGAGGCACTGATGATTCGACGCAACACCTGGATCACGCTGGCGGTCTTCCTCGTCGTTCTGGCCTTCGCGGTGTGGTGGGGGCGCTTCCGACCCGAGGGGGCGGGATCCGCCGAGGCCACCCCCACGCAGACTGCGCTCTGGGAAGTGGCTCCCGATCAAATCGTGGGCATTCTCGTGGAAGATCTGACGACAGGCGAGACCGTGGATCTGGAGCTTGAGGAGGATGGCAGCTGGGTTGTCCGTCAGCCGGAGGAAGGCTCGATCACGCAGGATCGTGCGCAGCGGGCGCTCGACTGGCTTGCCGCACCCCGGCCCAGGACGACGATCCCCGACCCGGCGGACCTGCTGGATTTCGGGCTCGTCGAGCCGCTGCGCCGGGTGACGATCCGGCTGCGCGACGGCAGCACCCGCGTCTTTGAGGTGGGCTCAGAGACGCCAACGGGAACCACCCAATACGTTCGGCTCCCTGGGCAGTCGAGCGTTCTCGTCGTGAGCAAGTATGGGCTCGAAGACGTTCTGGGGCTCCTGACGGAAGTGCTCCCGACGCCCACGCCCACGGCGACGGCCACGGCTGAGGCGACCGCTCCGGAGGCTCCCCAGCCGGCGGAAACCTCCGGTCCTGGCCCTACATCTGGGGCCCCGGGCACACCGACCCCCTAGGAATGGCGGTTCAGCGCCGCAAACGCCCTGAACCCGTGGGCGCTTGCGTGTAGTTAACAGGCTTGACCTAGAATGCCAAGACGAAACACAAACGGTTGATTTGAGGCTGCCATTGGCAGTATTCTGAGTGCAGGCATGGCGAAGTTGAAGGCTCCCAACAAGAAGATAGAGCGGCGACGCAGGGCAGAGCCGATGGCGGAGCAGCTTCCGCTTCTCGACCTGCCGGTGGATGAGTCGCTGACTTCCGACGAAGAAGTCACCCCGATCGACCAGCTCGTCGAGATCGGGCGGGACCGCGGCTACGTCACGATCGACGACATCCTCTCGTTCTTCCCGGAGGCCGAGCGCGACATCGATCAGCTCGAGGAGACCTATGCGGCGCTCCTGGCCGCCGGCGTGACCTACCTCGACGATGTGACCGAGGTGGAGGAACCCAGCGACACCGAGCTGGCGGACGAGGATAGTGGGCGCGACGAGTTCGACGACGATGGCGCCCTGGCCGCGATGGATGCCGACGACACGGTCGGTCTCTACCTCAAAGAGGTGGGCCGTGTCCCGTTGCTGACGGCTCCGGAAGAGGTAAGCCTGGCCAAGCGGATCGAACGCGGCCGGCGGGCGCGTGAGGAGCTGGCGCGCGGGCCGGTGGCGATCCGCCGGCGGCGCGACCTTCAGCACGGGGTGGAGGATGGTTGGGCGGCGCGTGAGCACCTGATTACCGCCAACTCGCGCCTGGTGATCAGTGTGGCCAAGAAATACATGGGCCGGGGCGTGCCCTTCCTCGATCTGATCCAAGAGGGCAACATCGGCCTGATCCGCGCCGCCAAGAAGTTTGACTACCGGCGAGGACACAAGTTTTCCACGTATGCCACCTGGTGGATCCGGCAGGCCGTGACCCGGGCGATCGCCGACCAGGGTCGGACGATCCGTGTCCCGGTCCACATGGGCGACCAGATCAACAAGCTGCTGCGCGTCTCGCACCAGCTCACCCAGCGGCTGGGGAGGGATCCGACGACGGAGGAGCTGGCCGAAGAGCTGGCGGTGCCGCCCAAGAAGGTGGAGAACATGATCCAGGTGGCGCGCAGGCCGCTCTCGCTCGAGACGCCCACCGACGAGGAAGAGGACTCGGTGCTGGGGGACTTCATCCAGGACGAGGAATCTCCGGCGCCCACCGATACCGTCACGCAAAACCTCCTGCGCGAGCATCTGCAGGAAGTGCTCAACACACTCCCGCCGCGCGAAGTGCGCATCCTCCAGCTTCGCTACGGCCTGCTCGACGGCCAGAGCTACACGCTCGAAGAGGTGGGGCGGAAGATGGGTGTGACGCGCGAGCGGGTGCGCCAGATCGAGGCCCAGGCTCTCAGCCGCCTGCGCCATCCCACCCACCGGCGGAAGCTGGTCGACTACCTTCGCGAGTAGCTACGAAGGCCGGCTCGATCCGGTAACACCCCGCCTCCCCTTCGAGCGCCATGTTCGTGGGGGGGCAGTCTTGCATGGGCGGGCGTGGCAGCAGAACGGGCTGAGGTCCGGGCTGCGGGAGGTGCCGTAGGTTACACGGTCCATCGATCCACAACGCCGGCCCGGGTCGTCATGGGCCGGCGTTCTCTTCTCCACCGCAGAGTGCGCGGAGAGCGCAGAGATCCTCCAAGATCCCCGCGCTCTCCGCGCACTCTGCGGGTAGGCCAGCCCTCGGCCCCCATCGGTGTTGAAGATGGAGATGGTGATCCGCTCTTCAGGGCGTGGTCTGGGGCTTGGGGCGCAGGCGATGGGTGGGGTCATCTTCGGCCCGCGGAGAGAGGCGGGCGGCGATCACGATCACAAAGAGCGTGACGGCCGACATCACAGCCGTTTCGATTTCCCACCATTCCCTCACGGCCGTGGGCAACAGCCCCAGCCATCCGAGGACCCACGCCGCGAGCACGGCCACGCGCCCGCGGCCGCGCCACGCCAGGAGGAACGGGACGAGCAACATCGAAAGCTCCCAGATGAGAGTCTGGGGGAGCAGGATGATTCCTAGAGGGATGGTGGCTGCGAGCTGATCCAACGCGCTTGCCCTCCTCAGCGCCATGAGCGGGGCGAGGACGACTGCGGCCAAGAATGCAAGAGCGAGGGGCCCAAGATCCCACGCGTCTCGAATCGGCCACGAGACCTTGGCGTACTCCGAGTAGGCTCCCAGCGCCTCGATCCACCCGGGGATCCACCAACCGGCGAGGAGGAAGCTGAGCGAGAAGAGCACGCCGACGCCGATCGCCAATCCGAAGAGGAACGAAGGGCGCCTTTCTCTGATCGCGAGCAGGCAGAGCGCGGCGAGGGGCAAGACGGAGAGCGCGGGCTTGAAGAGGGCGAGGCTCGCCACAAGGCCCGCGAGGCCGTGGCGCCCCGTCCAGTGCGCCCAGATCCCAATAGCGATCGCCGCGGCCACAAACCCCGTGAATTGTCCCTGGAAGAGCATGAGCAGGGTGTAGGACCACGCGATGAGAAGCGCGATGACCGCGGGGTGCGGCCGCGGGCTCATCAACTGTCGCAGGAGCAGGAGCGAGCCCACGAGTGCGGCGAGAGAGAACCCGACCCAGATCGCGGTCGCCACCTCCACGTCATTGATGAGCCAGAAGGGGAGCAGTGGGCCGACGATGATGGCGGGATAGGCGAAGCCCCATTGATCTTGGTCCGGCGGCAGAAGCGCCCCGAAGATCCTCATCTGGATGAGGCGCGTGGTTCCCTCCGAATAGAGATCCCTCCCTTCGAA
>DATEAV010000020.1:0-17752 GCA_035288185.1 Anaerolineales bacterium
CGGGATCTACATGATCGCCCGCAACCACGTGCTCTTCGGCCTGGCCCCGGCCTCGGCGAACGTTGTGGCGCTGGTGGGCGCCGCCACGGCGTTGTGGGCGGCCTCGATCGCCGTGGGGCAGTATGACATCAAGAAGGTGCTCGCCTATTCGACGATCAGCCAGCTGGGCTTCATGATCGCCGCGGCGGGCCTCGGCGCCTACGTGGCGGCGATGTTCCACCTGATCGCCCACGCCTTCTTCAAGGCACTGCTCTTCCTCTCGGCCGGATCGGTGATTCAGGGCGTTGAGCGTGGCCATCATCACGCCGCCGGCCACGCGCCTCCCTCCGCCGGGCATGCCGGAGAGGCCTTCGATCCCAACGATATGCGCCAGATGGGTGGCCTGCGAAACCGGATGCCGACGACGTTCGCGGTCTATGGGATCGGCGCGCTAGCCTTGGCCGGGATTCCGCCGCTGGCCGGCTTCTTCTCGAAAGACGAGATCCTGGCCGAGGCCAGCCACCTGAGCCCTCTCGTCTACGCTCTTCTCATGGCGGCGGCCTTCCTCACCGCCCTTTACATTGGGCGACAGGTGTGGATGGTCTTCTTCGGCGAACCCCGCTCGCAGGCCGCGGCCCACGCGCAGGAGAGCCCTGCCGTCATGACCATCCCCCTCGTGGCGCTGGCTGTCCTGGCCTTCTTTGGCGGAGCGCTGAACCTCCCCCGCGTTCACTCGCTGGGCCTCTGGCTGGCGCATACGCTTGGAGAGGTGGAAGCCGGTGAGTTTCGGCTGGAGGTGGCGGCCCTCTCGACAGGCCTTGCCCTGCTGGGCATCGGGCTCGCGTGGATCCTCTACGCCCGACGGCCTCTGGCCCGGGGAGCCGACGATCCCCTCCGGCGAGTCCTGGGGCCGCTGTTTGCGGGAATGGAGCGCAAGTGGGGCGTCGACGAAGCGTACAACTTCCTCTTCATCCAACGCTACGTCGAGCTTTCCCGGTGGCTGGGTGACGTAATCGAAGGGCGGTTCTGGCATGACTGGTTCCACGACAGCGTGCTGGGTCGCGGCTATCGCGCGGCCACGCGCTGGCTCTCGGAAGGCTTCGACCTGCCGGTGATCGATGGCGCAGCCAACGGACTGGCCAGCCTTACCCGAGCCGCAGCCGACCGGCTGAGAATCGTCCAGACCGGTTACGTGCGCACCTATGCCCTCTCCCTGCTGATCGGCGTTGTGGCTGTGCTCGGCTATTTGCTGCTCCGGTGAGCCTGCCGGTGAGGACCTGACATGATGAACACGATGGATCCGTTGCTCCTCAGCCTGGTGACCTTCTTCCCGGTCGTCGGCGCCGTTCTCGTCCTCGCCTTGCCGCGAGGCGGCAAGAACTCCGCGCGCTGGATCGGCCTGGGGGCGTCCGGTCTCACATTCTTCGTCTCGCTAATTGTGCTCGCCCGCTTCGACCTGCAAGACCCAGAGCTCCAACTGGTGACCCGCCTACCCTGGATCCGTGTGGCCGGGTGGACGATCGAATATCACCTGGGGATTGACGGCCTCAGCCTGTTGCTCGTGCTCCTCACAACGCTCCTGACGCCGATCTCGATCCTCTCCACTTGGACCGCCGTGGAAGACCGGGTGCGGGAGTTCATAGCGTTCTTCCTGCTCCTGGAGACCGGGATGGTGGGGGTATTCCTGGCGCAGGACCTCTTTCTCTTCTACGTCTTCTGGGAATTCACCCTGGTGCCCATGTATTTCTTGATCGGCATCTGGGGCGGGCCGAGGCGGATCTACGCCGCCCTCAAGTTCTTCCTGTATACGATGGCCGGCTCGATCCTGATGCTCCTGGCGATCCTGTGGCTGGCGCTCGAGGCAGGCACCTTCTCCGTGCCGGATCTGGCCGCCCAGAGTGGGATCCCTCCCCAGGCGCAGACCTGGCTGTTTCTGGCCTTCGCGGCGGCCTTCGCGATCAAGGTGCCGATGTGGCCGCTCCACTCGTGGCTCCCGGATGCGCACGTTGAGGCCCCGACGGCCGGCTCGGTCATTCTGGCCGGCGTGCTGCTGAAGATGGGCACGTATGGTTTCCTGCGCTTCAATCTGCCGCTCTTCCCCGAAGCCTCGATCCGATTCGCTCCCTGGATTGCGCTGTTGGCGGTGATCGGCATCCTCTACGGGGCGGCCGTATCGTACGCGCAGCGCGACGTGAAGAAGCTGGTGGCCTTTTCCTCGGTGAGCCATCTCGGATTCGTGATGCTCGGGCTCTTTGCGCTCAACCCTCAGGGCATCCAGGGCGGGATCCTGCAAATGGTGAACCACGGCCTGAGCACCGGGGCGCTCTTCCTCATCGTGGGCATGATCTACGAGAGGCGGCATACCCGCGAGATCGATGCCTTCGGGGGCTTGTGGAAGGTGATGCCGGTCTTCGCCGCACTGACTCTGATCGTGACGCTCTCTTCGATGGGCCTGCCGGGGCTCAACGGCTTTGTCGGGGAGTTTACGATTCTGCTGGGGGCGTTTGGGTCGCAGGCGATCGGATCGGGCTGGTATGCCGGCCTGGCGGCGCTGGGCGTGATCCTGGCTGCGATCTACATGCTGCACATGTTTCAGAAGATGTTCCTCGGCCCCACCGACAAACGGGAAAACCAGATGCTCAAGGATCTGAACGCGCGCGAAGTGATCACGTTGATCCCGCTGATCCTTCTGATCTTCTGGATCGGCCTCTACCCAAAGCCGTTCTTCGATCTGATGGCCCCCTCGGTCGACCGGCTCGTTGCGGCCCTGCAATCGGCCTCGCTGGCCTTGAGGTAGCCGATGACGGCCCAGGACCTTTCCGCCACCCTCCCGCTCCTGTTGCTGACAGGCTGGGCCTGCGTTTTGATGCTCCTGGATGCATTTATTCCGGCGGAGCGCAAGGATCTCACCGCCGGGCTGGCGGCGCTCGGAATCGTGGTGGCCCTCGGCGCGCTGGCCCCCCGCTTCGGCCAGACGACCGAGGCCTTCGGCGGCATGCTGGTCGTGGACGGCTTCGCCTCCTTCCTCGACGTTGTCTTTCTGGGAAGTGGCCTTCTGGGGATCGCCCTCGCCTACGACTATCTGAAGCGGATGGGGATCGAGCGGGGCGAGTACTACAGCCTGCTTCTCTTCAGCATCTGTGGGATGATGCTGATGGGGCGCGCCGCGGATCTGATCATTGTCTTCCTGGCGCTGGAGTTGCTTTCGATTCCCTTGTACGTGCTCTCCGGCTTTGCCGTCCCGCGCCTGGAGTCGGAGGAAGCCGCCCTCAAGTATTTCCTCCTGGGTGCTTTCGCCACTGGCTTCGTGGTCTATGGCATCGCGCTAACGTATGGCGCCCTGGGCTCGACGAGGATGGAGGCCATCCTCGCGACGGTGCGCCCCGGCGCAACGCCCCCGGGCCTCCTTCTGGTGGGCATGGGATTGATCTTGATCGGCTTTGGTTTCAAAGTGGCGGCTGTTCCCTTCCACATGTGGACCCCCGACGTCTACCAGGGCGCGCCGTCATCGGTGACTGCGTTTATGTCGGTGGGCGCCAAAGCCGGGGGGTTTGCCGCGTTGCTCCGCCTCTTGATCAGCGCTCTTCCCGACCTGGCCGTGGCCTGGGCTCCGGCCGCAGCCTGGATCTCCGCCCTCACCATGGTCTGGGCGAATTTCGCCGCGATCGCACAGCCGAATGTCAAACGGATGCTCGCCTATTCGAGCATCGCCCACGCCGGGTATATCCTGATGGCGCTGGCGGCATCGGCTTCGAGCGAGGTCGCCCCGCAAGCGGCGAGTGCAGCTCTGTTCTACCTGGCGGCCTACGCGGTCACCAACCTCGGCGCCTGGGGAGTCGTGCTCAGCATGGAAAAGCAGGAGGGCGCCGGCCTCTCCATCGATGACTACGCCGGGCTCGGGCAACGGCGGCCCGGCCTGGCCCTCGCCATGACCGCCTTCATGCTTTCACTCACCGGCGTGCCTCCGACGATCGGATTCGTCGGCAAGTTCTTCCTGTTCGGCGCCGCGATCCAGGCCGGCCTTGTCTGGCTGGCGTTGATCGGCGTGATCACATCCCTGGTTTCGGCCTACTACTATTTGCGGGTGGTCGTGGTGATGTATATGCGCCCGGGAGAGCCGGAAGCGCGGTCCGAGCGATGGCTCAGCGCCGGGCTGGGGCTCGCCGCCCTCGCCACGGTCGTCTTCGGGATCCTTCCCGGCCCGCTGTTGGCGCTGGCGGAGCGGGCCGGGTTGATGGCGCTGGTGCCTTAGCTGTGCGCTAGCGTTGGGGGACTGCTCCTTTCCAGCTCCCTCGGCGCCCGCGTCGTGTGATTCCTGGAGACACCGCCACACCTGCACCGAACCGCAGAGCCTGTGAACTAATCCCGGATCGACCAGGATCGTTCTCCTCGGCCGGCGCGTCCACAGTGGCCCCCATCCCTAGCCCCTCCCCCGGCAGTTGTTCCCATTCCCTGGTGATGAGGATCTGCCGGGGGAGGGGAGGTTACCTAAGGAGGCAAGGGGCGGCAGAGCCGCCCCTTGCCTCCTTAGACCTTCATCCCCCTCTCCGCTTTCGCGCAATGCGCGGGGGAATCGTAACAAGCGGAGAGGGGGGTAAGGGGGGTGAGGCGGAAAGGTAGAAGACATGAGGGGCATTGCATCCGTGCAATGGGATGCGGGGGATGCATGCGCATGTCCGCGTCCGATTCATTCACAGGCTCGCAGGTGCGGGGGGGGCATCGTCGCTACGTCTTGAGAGCGTAGTCTGGCAGGCCTCCGTCGCCGGCTCCTCGCGCGAACCCGCGCGTTCGCGCGTTAAGAGGTGATCGGTTACTCGGTGATCGGGCACCAAGGCACCAGATGCCCTGTTACCGATCACTGATCACCGATCACCCTTCCTGCGAGTATTGGCGCAACCGCGCCGCGGGTGTATGCTCAAATGAACCGTGGATGCTGGGAGAGCCGTTGTGTCGGAGCAGGCGCGCGCCCATGTCTGGGTGGCGGGAATGGTTCAGGGGGTGTATTTCCGGCAGAACACGCGGCGCGAGGCGCAGCGCCACGGCCTGCGGGGCTGGGTGCGCAACCTGGGCGACGGCCGGGTGGAGGCTGTCCTCGAAGGGGAGCGAAGCGCCGTAGAAGCCGTCGTGGCCTGGTGCCGACATGGCCCGTCCGAGGCATACGTCGATCGGGTCGAAGTGGAGTGGGAGAAGCCCGAAGGATCCCTCACAGGGTTTGACATCGCCTGGTGAGGGAACGCCGCCGTGCCGCGGCGCTCTTGGCTCGAGCACGCAGAAAGAAGACGGCGCCCGGATCCGGGCGCCGTTTGGTTGCACGGCCTCTTCGATCCGACCGATCACATGCCACAGGTCGAGCAGGAGCCCCCGCCGCACGTGGAGCACCCGCCCGCATCCGAGCCGGCGACGACGCGCCCCTCGCTCACGGCCGCGAAGACCGAAATGGTCCGTGAGGTGTGATCGCCCTCGCAAGTGTGGCAGCGGATGGGTGCGTCGGCTTCGGCCATCTTGCGCAGGGCGTCGAACCTGTCACCGCAATCCAGGCATACGTATTCGTAGATCGGCATCGTTGATCCCGGTTGCTTCGGGGTTTGCAGGATTCTACCCCGCCGCATGCAGCCGGTCAATGGCGCCGCGGAGCCAGGGCCTGCCGCGGCCCTCAGTCGTGTGCTTCGATGCGCTCGGCGACCAGGTTTCCGTCGGCTGCTCGGATGGCGCGAACCCTCACTCTCTCGCCCACCTCGGGCCCGCCCTGGATCTCGGTTTGCCCGGTGACGATCACCGCCTGGCCGTCGACCACCCATAGCCCGGCGCTGATCGACTCGACATCGCCCTCAAAATCGACTCGCTCACCCTCCTCCTGGTCCTCCTGGTCGGGGGACTCCGTCGTCGAGGGGGAAGCGACCTCGGTCGGCTCCGGCTCGGGGGTCTCATCCTCCCCGAGGCGCCGGATTCGGTCAGCCAGGACGCCGCCGCCGGGCTGGAGAACTCCTTCGACGCGGACCGCGTCGCCAATAGCAGGGTCGCCTTCGATCCTGGTCTGGCCGCTGATCATGACCTGCACACCGGACACGACCCAAACCGAGCCGGTAATGCTCTCAACCTGCCCCTCGAATTCAGTCTCCTCCTGCTCGTCCTCTGGCTCCTCGGTGCCATCCGGAGTCGGCACTGGGGTGGCGGTTGGCGGGAGAGGGCCAAGGAGCGTGATGCTCCGGGCGATGTAGTCGCCTTCGTCATCCACCCGGAGCTGCGCCACGACGCGCGCGCCGGGGACGACGCCGGGGTCGACTGGCGTATTCCCGGGGACAACAACGTCTACCCCTTCGATGATCCAGTCCGTCTCGTCGATTTCTTCGACGATCCCGGTCAGCTCGAAACCGCGCAGCCAGATCGCCAGCGCGTGGATCTCGCCCCCGGCCTGCGTTAGCCCGCTCACCTCGACGGTCCGTCCCAATGTAATGAACCCTTCCAGCTGCGTCTCGGGGCTGAGGTGAACCGGGAGGCTTCCCACCAGCCACAAGTTGTCGGCCTGGGAGGCCACGATGCCCTCAAACGAGACGGGCGTTACTCGGCCGAGGGAGAAGAGGGCCTGGATCTCACCCGTGCGGCGGTCGTTGAACTGCCGTTCCAGCTCAGCCCTGGCGGAGGAAGAGGCGAGCCGGAGGCGGACGTCTTCGGCCGTGCGCTTGAGGCCGTAGAGAGGGTCGCCCGGCAGCGCGGCCGCTGAAGCCACAAGGAGCCCGCCGCCACCGAGAAAGACTGCAAGTACCGCAGCGAGACCGGCCATGGCGAAGCGTGGCAGGTGGATGGGCGGCCGGCGCTGCCGCGCCTGCGGGCTCAGGGATCTGGCCCTGGCCAGGAGCAGGCTGCGGCTGCGGTTGGCCGCAGCCGCGGGCGGTTCTTCCACGGAGAGAGCCATGGCCGCCAGCGCCGCTTCGAGGGCCGGGCGCAGCTGCTCGGCCAGATCGGGAACCATGCCCAGGCAGGCCTCGAGATCTGCGCCCCCGCGGAGATCGGCCAGGCAGGATTCCAGGGCGTCGTGGATGCGGCTCATCCGACCTCCCCTTCCATCGCTCGCCGGAGTGCAGCCAGGGCTCTGAATTGAAGGGCCTTGATGGCGTTTGGTCGCTTCTTCAGAATCGCGGCGGTCTCCTCCAGGGAGTAGCCGCTGCCGAAACGGAGGGCCAGGACATGCTGCTGGTCCATCGTGAGGCGGCGCATGGCTGCGCGCACGGCGTAGATCTCTTCGGACCCTTCGGCGCGGTCATGGGGAGTTGGGCCGTCGGCCGTCATGCTCTCCGAAAGGCGTTCCTCCGGTCGAGCGTAGCGGCGGCGGATGCTATCGATGATGAGATTGGACGTGGTTCCCAGGAGCCAACCCCGCAGGCTTGAGGTGGGTCCCCGGCCGGCGGCCACCGCCTCGAGCAGGCGGACGAGCGCCTCGGAGGCGATATCTTCGGCGGTCGTTGGATCGCCGAGGCGGTAGCGTGCGTAGCGGAACAGTTCGGGGAAGTAGCGGGCGTGAACCGCGCTCACCGCCTGCGGATCGAGCGCGCGCAGGCTATCCAGTTCCCCCCGCTCCTCCTGTCTCACCCATCCGCCTTGAAGAAGCCCCCCGCGGGGGAATGTTCGCGCATCGCTTCCGGAGTATAGCATCGCTGCATTCAAGGTTTCTCCCCGGCCGGAGCCCTCCGGGCGGGGAGAGAAACCGGGGACGATCGGGCGACTTGCCCGCTAGTCGTTCTGCCCGCTGTCGTCATCGTCGTCGTCGTGCACATCCTCGGAATCGGAGCCGGAGGGGTCGTCGCCGGAGTCGTCATCCTCGTCCATCTCGTCGACGAGCTCGATTTCCGTTGCCGTCTGGGCTCCGCCCGGGCCGATCGATCCTTCCACCTTGACGACCGAGCCGACAACGATCCCTTCCTCGATCTCGGTCCCGGGCGTGATCAGGAAGGTGTGCCCGCTGATCGTCCACGAGTCGCTGCCGATCGACTCGACCGTGCCGGTGGTCTCGAACTTCGTTCCGAGGCCGGATTCGTCGTCTTCGCCGTTGTCATCGTGGGAGAACTGGATCTCCCGGGCGGTGAAGGAGCCGTCCTGGCCGACGAGGCCCTCCACCTTCACCTGTGAGCCGACGACAATTCCTGGCTCGATCTCGGTCGCCGAGGTGATCAGGAAGGCCTGCCCACCCACCGTCCAGCTGTCGGCGCCGATGGCCTCGACAAGACCGGTGAGCTCGAACTCCATCCCCGGGACGCCGAAGTCCTCGTCATCGTCTTCATCCTCCAGCTCGATCTTGCGAGCAGTGAGGGTTCCGTCTGCAGAGAGGAACGCATGGACTTCGACGAGATCACCGGCAAGGATGCCCTCCTCGATCGTGGTGGAGCCGTCGATCGCGACGGCCTGGCCGCCGATGAGCCAGGTCTCGGCGCCAATCGTCTCGACCAAGGCTGTGAACTCGATCTCGCCTTCCTCGAAGTCATCGAGCTCGGGATCGCGGGCGGGGCCGATCTCAACGGCCGTGAACGTGCCGTCGGCCTCCACCAGAACGTGCACCTTGACCTCATCCCCGACGACGAATGTGCCCCTGATCTCGGTATCGACGGTGATGGCGACCACCTGTCCGCTGATCGTCCATGAGTCGGCCGCCATGGCCTCAAGGGTCCCGAAGAACTCAAAGACGTCCTTCTCCGGGGCGGGCGCCTCTCCGGCGCCAAGGGCGGGCTTGATCTCTCGGGCCATCAGCGCGCCGTCGGGGCCGACCTCGGCTTCCACCTTGACCGAGTCGCCTACGGCAATCGTGCCCAGGATCTCGGTCTGAGGTGTGATGCCGACCACCTGGCCGCTCACCGTCCAGGCCTCGGGCGCCATCGCCTCGACCAGGCCCGTGAACTCGACGCGGGCCAGCATCCCCGAGCCAGCGCTGCCCAACTCCAACTCCACACCCGGGGGAAGATCGGCGGGGAGGGTGCCGGCGCAGGCGCCGGTGAAGAGGGCGCCGAGCAGCATCACCGGAAAGAGCCACAGAATGCGGCTTCTCGAACTGATCATCGTTATCCTCCAAGCGAAGCGTACCGGTTACATCCCAATAGTCGGTTTTTCGGGCCTGGAGGTTACGGCCTCTGAGATAGGAGGACCAGGGTACTAGCAGGGCTGACGGCCGCCGCGGATGGTGCAGGACGGGGGAAGGTGGGGAACGGGGAGCCCGGGGGTGTGAGGCCCTCGGCCTCGGCCCTTCTAGTCGGGGCGGCGAATCTGGGCGGTGTCGAAGTCGCGCACGACGGTGGTCGAGGGGAAGGTGGCGACGGCTTCCTCGAGGACTTCCGAATCGCGGTAGCGGCGCGAGATATGGGTGAGGTAGAGGTGGCCCACCTCGGCCCGCCGGGCAAGGTCGGCGGCCTGGCGGGCCGTGAGGTGACCGAAATGCCGGGCCATCTCGGACTCGACCTCGAGATAGGTGGCCTCGATGACAAGCCCGTCAACGCCGCGGCAGGTGTCGACGAGGTCGTCGGTGCGGCCACAGTCTCCGACGTGGACGAAGCGGGTGCCGGGGGTGAGCGGGCCGAGGACGTCGTCGGGGGTGATCATTCGCCCGTCGGCCAGCCTGACGGGGCGGCCCTGGACCAGCTCTCGTCGGATCGGGCCCGCGGGGACGCCGAAGGCCTCCGCGCGTTCGGGGAGGAAAGGCCGGCGCGGGCTCTCCTCGAAGAGGAAGCCGTAGCAGCCGGGGCCGCGGTGGCTCACGGGGAAGGCGTTCAATCGCAGGTCGCCGTCCGAGAGGATCGTGCCGGCCTCGATGGGGACCAGCTCGACCTGCAGCGGCGGCTTGGCCCCGCGCAAAACAACTCCGAAGAGAAGATCGTGGATGCGCTCCAGCGCCCATCGCCCGGCCCAGATCTCCAGGCGATCGATGGCTTCCCAGCGGGCGAACGTGGAGAGCAGGCCGGCTAGCCCGAGGATGTGATCGAGGTGCCCGTGGGTGATCAAGATGCGGTTGAGCCGGCGAAAGCCGATCCCGGAGCGGAGGATCTGGCGCTGCGTGCCCTCGCCGCAGTCGATCAGAAACCGCTGGTCACGATAGCTCACCACCTGGGCCGAGAGGCCGCGATGGATGGACGGGGCGGAGGCCGAAGTGCCGAGGAAGATGACTTCGAACAAGGAAGGGACCTGAGCCGCCTTCAGCCTGCGGCCGGGAGCGGCGGTTCATTGTACCTCAGGAGGCACAGCGCGCTACGCGGGCCGTTGGGCCGCGGCGAGGGAGGCCGCTCCGGCGATTCCGGCTGCGGCCGCCAGGACTGAGGACGGAACCGAGGCGGAGCTGAACGCCAGGCCGAGTTCCCACAAAGCGGTGATGCCCATCGCCGCGGCGAAATAGGCTCTGGCGAAGGAGCGGGTCCAAAGGGCATCGGGGGCCCAGCCTGGTTGCGTGCATGCAGCGGCCACGACCAGGGCCCCGCCAAGGACAATGGCAAACCGGGCTGGCAGCGCGAACCCGGGCAGGCCAAGCACCATTGCCGCCGAAGGCAGGATGACTAAAGCTCCGAATAGGGCGACCTGTGCGCGGGCCGATCCTGAGCCGTGGCGCGCCCTACGCAGCAGCGTTCCGAAAACGCCGCAGAACCCGAAGGAGAGAAAGAGCACTCCCAGCCAGAGGAGGATTGTGAGGGCCATAGTCCGCACCTGCGCGATGAAGTTGACTTGTGTAAGGTGCAAGAGCCGTGCCGAGGCGCAGTGCGAAACGAAGGGGGATCTCAGGCGGTGCGTGCAAGAGCCGTCAGGCCAAGGACGGCCAGGCTCAAGAGCACGCTCCAGCGGCTGAGCCTGGCCTGCCGCCTCTCGGCAAGGGCGAGCTCTTCCGGCGCCCCTTGCGGCCTGAGGGCGAGGCGGCTGAGCCAGGGGTAGAGGAACAGGGTCTGGTAGCCGGCGAGGGCGACCATCAAGGCGATCAGGCCGTGCTTGGCCAGGATGGCGACCGCCCAAGGGTTCTGGAGAGCCAGGAACCCTTCATAGCTGGGGCTGGCGGTCATCTGTGTCAGGCCTGTGGCGATGAGGACGGCGAGGCTGAGCCAGGCCAGGGGGTCGAAGCGCCGTCGCAGCAATTCGAGGAGGCGCAGCGCGCTTGGAGGATCGAGCGTGCGCCGGAGGGCCGGGCCGAGGAAGACGGACTGGAAGAAGAGGCCGCCGATCCATGCGACGGTGGCAGCCATGTGCAGTGTATAGGCGAGTGTTAGCGCCCAGGACGGCATGGTCTAGGGGGCGGGAGTGTCGGTGGGTGTCTCTGTGGGAGTGCCGTCGGGTGTGGGCGTCGACGTTTCTGCCGGGGCGGCCTGGGCCGCGCAGCGCTCGCTCGCGAGGACGATCACATCGTACACCGGCTGGAGGATCGGCAGATCGCCCGGCCACTCCCAAGCCTCATACTGGCGGACCGCCTCGCACGCGTCGTCGATCTCGTCGAGCTCCTCGGCGTATCGTTCGATCGAGATGGAGGCCCGGTCACACGAATCCCAGACGGCACCCGGCACGCAAAGCTCGAGGAAGAGATCGGCGGAGAGCCCCCAATTGAGCCCGAAGTAGCTATTGGCCAGGAGGTAGTAGCGGGCCGAGAAGCGCCAGTCCTCGGCTTCCCTATCCAGAGGGCCGAAGCGCCCTGCTCGGCTAAGGTCGTAGAGCCCGGCCTCGAGCTCCCATTCGATACGGATGAGGTGCAGCCCGCGGCTGCGCAGGGCCACGTACATCATCCCGTCGGCATCGACGGCGCGGTAGGTGGGGTCTTTGGCGCGCAGCGCCAGGAGCGTGTCGATGACGCGGGTCCAGTCCTCGGAGGCGAAGGCCTCTTCAGCCTGGGCGAAGATCTCCGCCACGGGGGCGAGGTTGGGCGTCGGGGTGGGGGCGGAGGTGACGAGGACTAGCGGCTCCTGGATGTGAACCAGCGCCTGCACCAGGAGATCGGCCGCGCCGGGGTAGGCCGGGTCGAGCTCGATCACGTACTCAAAGCGTTGGCGGGCGAGCTCGTAGCGCCCGGCCTCGAGATCGGTGACGCCGAGCTCGAACTGCGATTGGGCCATCGCATGGACGGCCTCCCGCTGGGCGGTCTCGCGTGTGCTCACCCCCGAGCGATAGCCGGTCACCCCGGCGAGGAGCGCCGCGAGCGGGATCAGCAGAAGCAGCCAGCGCACGCGACGCCAGCCGCCGGGCGCGGGCGATGGGGTCTCGGCGGAGGGCTGGGGGGCGGTGCTGTCGGTGTTGCTCGACGGCTCGGAGGTCATCGGCGGCATTATAACCGATCGGCCTTTCTTGACGCTCCGCGGCGGCGGATGGTATCATTGAAAGTCCGCCCGAGGTTGCAGACCGGGCGGGCCCCCTGTATCGCCATGTATCTCAGCGGCAGCAAGTGGCACATGACCAGGAAGCGGCGCAAACGATCGCGCCCGCTCCGCGTTCTGGCGCTTCTGGCGCTGATCGGCGCCGGCGTCTATCTTCAGCAAGTGATCGTCCCACGCATCCCTCCGCCCTTTGTGCCCACGCCGACGCCCACCCGCAACCCGGCCTCCTTTGCGCTGCAGGCCGAGACGCACTTCGCCGCCGGGAAGCTCGAGCAGGCCGAGCAGTCCTATGAGGAGGCGATTGCCGCCGACCCGGATCAGGCGACGTTCTACATCGCCCTGGCGCGCGTGCAGGTTTTCGCCGGGCGACCGGAAGTCGCCGAGGTGACAGCGCGCGACGCGCTCCTCATTGACCCCGGCTCCTCGCTGGCCCATGCCGTCCTGGGCTGGAGCCTCGATTTCCTCGGACGCCTCACGGAGGCACAAGACGAAGTGGTGCGGGCGCTGGAGATCGATCCCAACAACGCGCTGGCACACGCTTTCTATGCGGAGATCCTGGCCGACCAGAGCCTCTACGACGATGCCGGCCGGGAGGCCCGCCGCGCCCTCGAGCTGGCGCCCGACCTGCTGGAATCCCAGCGGGCCATGGGATATGTTCTCGAGAGAATCACGCAATACGAAGACGCCGCGGCGTACTACCAGGCAGCCCTGGCGATCAACCCGAACCTTCCGCTCCTGCACGTCTCTCTCGGCAACATGTACCGCGCCCAAGGGGATGTGGACGCGGCGGTGGAAAGCTACCTGCGCGCCAACTCGCTGGCTCCCACCGATCCGGACCCTCTCACACTGCTCGCGGCGACCTACGCCCGGGTGGGTGAGTACGGCCGGGCGAGTCAGTGGGCGGCCGAGGCCGTGCGACAGGCCCCGTCCGACCCGCGGCTGCACGGCAATCTTGGGCGGATGTACTACCACAACAACGAGGAAGACCTGGCCATCCCCGAGTTGGCGTTGGCCGTTCAGGGCGGCGTCACCGAAGATGGAATCCAGGTGATCGGCTTGCCCCTCGACCCGGCCAGCCCCAGCGTGGTCGAGTATTACTACACCTACGGCCTGGCGCTGGCGAAAGAGGGCCGCTGTGAGGAGGCCATTCTGCTGTTTGAGACGCTCTTGCGCGGCGTCCCCGACGATGAGATCGCCCAGGCCAATTCGATCGAGGGCATGGTCATCTGTGGGGTGATCGAACCGACGCCCACGCCTCGGCCCACCGCCACCCCGGCTCCCTAGAGGACGGTTCGCCATGCAACTGCGGGGCGACCGGCTGAGGATCAGCCGCGACGGCCGGCCCAACAATCCCTGGCGCGTGCTCACCTATGCCGCCTTGATCACTGTGGGCCTGGCCCTCGTCTGGCTCCGCGAGACTGGGAGGGTGAGGCCGCTCTTCCTTCCGGCCTACACCCCGACGCGAACCGCGCAATCCTTCGCCGAGCAGGGGCGCGCCTATTTCTCGGCCGGAAACCTCGCTCAATCGATCGAGGCCTATCAGGCCGCGGCCGCTCTGGAGCCGGAGAACGGCCTCCTGTGGGCGGAGCTGGCACGGATCCAGACGTATTCCAGCGCCCTGATGACCACGGCCGAAGATCGGCGGGGCCGGCTGAATGAGGCACGTGCCTCCATTGACCGTGGCTCCGAGGCCGCCCCGGATGACAGCTTCGTCTTCGCCATCCGCGCCCTCGTCTACGATTGGTCGGCCTCGGCGGAGGAGAGCATCCGTGGGACAGGACGCAGGGACGAATTCCTCACCGCGGCGCTGGCGGCCTCGGCCCGGGCCCTGAGCCTCGCCCCGGGCGATCCGCTGGCCACTGCCTTCAAGGCGGAGGTGGACATCGACCAGCAGAACTTCGCCTTGGCCCTCGACGAGGCCACCTACGCCGCCGGGCTCGCCAGCCCGGACGACCCCTACAGTATGGATATCTTTCGCGTCTATGGGACGGTGCTGGAGAACAACGGTCAGTACAGCGCTGCGATTCAGCAATACCGGAACGCGGCCGAGATCGCGCCAAACTTCACCTATCTCTATCTCCTGATCGGGGCCAACTACCGCCGCCTTGCCGGCGACGACCCGCTCTCCACCGGCCGCCGCGAGTTGATCGATCAGGCCCTGCAGTACTTCGATCGCGCCGCCCGCATCAACGACCAGCTGGGCATCGAGGATCCCACTCCCTACCTGGCGATCGGCCGGACCTACCTGCAGCAGGGGGAGTTCTTCATTGCTGCTATCAACATCGAGCGGGCGCTGGCAATCAGCCCCGACAATCCCGATATCTACGGACGGCTGGGGACCGTCTTTTTCCGGGCTCGCAACTATGAGAGCGCCGTCCTGGCCCTGCAGTGCGCCGTCGATGGATGCGGACCGGAAGTGAGCGTTCTGATCCTGTGCGAGTACGTCTTCAATTGCGATCCGGAGACGGAGGAGGGCCGGGCGTTGGCCGTTCAGGTGCCGGGGCTGGAGCTGGGAGACGAGAGCCTGGAATACTACTACACCTACGGCTCGGTCCTGGTTTACTTCCGCGGGACCGCCGACTTTCCCAACGCCTGCGAGGACTCGGACCGCGTCTTCCGGGTGCTGCTCGGAGCTTACGCGGACGACCCGGTGGTGGGGGCCATTGCGGCCGAGAGCCGGGTGGTCTGCCGTGGTCCGACCCCGACTGTAGAAGGCACCCCACCAGCGGACGCCACTCCTTCGGCAACCCCTTGACACGGGCAGACGATTTCGATACACTAGCGAGGCGAGTTAGCACTCATGCCTTGCGAGTGCTAACTTGCCACTCATCCTACAGCCGACAGAATTGAAGGAGGGTTCGTATGGCGCTCAAGCTCAAGCCGCTGGCGGACCGGCTCGTGGTCAAGCCTCTGGAGGGTGAAGAGGTGACGCCGAGCGGGATCGTGCTTCCCGAGACGGCCAAGGAGAAGCCCCAGAAGGGGGAAGTGCTCTCGGTGGGCCCCGGGGCGCGGGACGATGAAGGCAAGCGCATCGTCATGGACGTCCGGGTGGGCGACAAGGTCCTTTTCGCTAAGTACGCCGGCACCGAGGTCAAGATCGAGAACGACAAGCTCCTCATCCTGAGAGAGAGCGACATCCTGGCCATTCTGGAAGAGTGAGCCGGATCCCCAGAAACCTGAGACCTGAATCATAGGAGTGATCGAACGATGGCAGCTAAGCAACTCGCATTCTCGGAGGATGCACGCCGGCGCCTGAAGGCGGGCGTTGACGTCCTGGCCTCCGCCGTGGCGACGACCCTGGGCCCCAAGGGCCGCAACGTGGCCCTCGACCGCAAGTTTGGATCGCCGACCATCACCCACGACGGCGTGACCGTCGCCAAGGAAATCGAGCTGGAAGACCCCTTTGAGAACATGGGCGCCCAGCTCCTGAAGGAAGCCGCCACCAAGACCAACGACATCGCCGGCGACGGTACGACCACGTCGACGGTCCTGGCGCACGCCATTGTCAGCGACGGGCTGAAGAACCTGGCCGCCGGGGCCAACCCGATGCTGCTCAAGCGGGGGATCGAAGCCGCGGCCAAGGCCGTCTCCGACTCGATCAAGGAGCAGGCCATCGAGGTGACCACCAAGGAAGAGATCGCCTCCGTGGCGGCGATCTCCGCTCAAGATCAAGAGATCGGCGAGCTGATCGCCGAGGTGATGGACAAGGTCGGCAAAGACGGCGTGATCACCGTCGAGGAGTCGAAGGGCCTCGAGTTCGAGAAGGAATACGTCGAGGGCATGCAGTTCGATCGGGGTTACATCTCGGCCTACTTCGTCACCGATCCGGAGCACATGCAGGCGGTGATCGAAGAGCCCTACATCCTCATCCACGACAAGAAGATCTCGGCCGCGGCCGATATCGTGCCGATTCTGGAGAAACTGGTTCAGATCGGCAAGCGGGAGCTGGTGGTGATCGCCGAAGACGTCGACGGCGAGGCCCTGGCCACGCTGGTGCTGAACAAGCTGCGGGGAATGCTCAACGTGGTCGGCGTCAAAGCCCCCGGTTTCGGCGACCGCCGCAAGGCGATGCTGCAGGACCTCGCCATTCTCACCGGCGGAACCGTGGTCACCGAAGAGCTCGGGCGCAAGCTCGAGAGCGTGACGCTGAACGACCTCGGCCGGGCGAGCAAGGTGACCGCCACCAAGGACGATACGACGGTCGTCGAGGGCCGCGGCGATGCAGCCCGCATCAAGGGCCGGATCGAGGAGATCAAGGTCGAGATCGATAAATCGACCAGCGACTATGATAAGGAAAAGCTCCAGGAGAGGCTGGCCAAGCTCTCCGGCGGCGTTGCCGTCATCCGCGTGGGGGCGGCCACCGAGACCGAGCTCAAAGAGAAGAAGCACCGCGTCGAAGATGCCCTCTCGGCCACCCGGGCTGCGGTGGAGGAAGGGATCGTCCCTGGCGGCGGCGTAGCGCTGATCAACGCCATGGAGGCCGTCAAGGGCCTCAAGATGGAGTTCGACGACGAGAATATCGGCATCAACTCCGTCCGTAGGGCGCTGGAAGTGCCGATGCGCAAGCTCTCCGAGAACGCAGGCCAGGACGGCGCCGTGATCGTCGAAGAGGTGCGGCGCGAGCAGAAAAGCAAGAAGAACAAGAACATCGGCTACGACGTGATGAAGGGCGAATTCGTCGACATGGTCAAGGCGGGGATCATCGACCCGGCCAAGGTGACGAAGGGCGCCCTGGAGAACGCGGCCTCGATCGCGGCGATGATTCTGACGACCGAGGCCCTGGTGACCGACGTGCCCGAGAAGGAAAGGGCGCAGGCGGCTCCGCCGATGCCGGACTACTAGGCCGAAGAGATCGCCGTGAAGGGGATGTTCGTAGGGGCGGGTCTCCGAAGGTGCCGGGCGATCTTCCTGGCGAGACCCGCCCCTACGCCATTCGAGAGGGGAGCCGAGACGGAACGGCACCACGGCGCCGCACGTTCGGCGGCCGTCGGTCAGCCGGATGTCATGAGCCGATTGCGGGCTATGGCAGAATGAGGCCGCGAATCCAAAGCGGAGGTGCCTGATGTCGGAGCCCGGCTCGCGAGTCCTGCGCCGCTCGGGGCAACAACGGATTGTGGCAGGCGTGTGTGGGGGCCTGGGGGAGTTCTTCGGCCTTAGCCCGTGGTGGTTCCGGATCGGCTTTCTGGTCGCCTTGATCCCTGGGGGCGTACCCGGGATCCTGATCTACCTGCTATGCTGGGCGGTCATCCCAGCTGAGCGATAGCCCTCATCCGAGCCAACCCGACGCCCAGCCGATCGCGACTACGGCGAGCAAGACCAGCCCTCCCAGGGCCACCAATCGGAAGGTGACCTTGAGGAGGGCTTTCAGCAGGGTCCATCCGAGCCCAACCGCGATCAAGCCGGCAGCGACATTCAGGAGCGTCTGACTGCTTGGCAGATCCATTCCACCACCTCGC